>JBAQGU010000630.1:0-9002 GCA_049287975.1 Roseiarcus sp. | reverse complement strand
GACTATCGACGCTAATCGATCTCGAAGATCAGGGTGCTTCTCGAGCAATGCCAAAAACTCTTCGTCGCTGAGTTTCGTCGTCCCCATCTGCTGAGCCTCCATCGATTCGTCGAATCGACAGCGTACTGCGCATCACTTTGAATCGCCCCCGCGGCCACAAACCCTCTGGCGCCGCACGCCGAATCCTGTATAAGCCGCCGGTCCGGGTCCCGCCCGGACGCATCGACCGACCTGGACGACATCCCGGTTCGGCCGCCCCAAAAGGCGAGTCCGGCTCGCCGCAACATTAAGGACATACCGATGTCGATCACCGCCGAGCGCAAGGCCGCGCTCATCAAAGACTATTCATTGAAGGCCGGCGATACGGGTTCGCCGGAGGTTCAGGTGGCCATCCTCACCGAGCGGATCACCAACCTGACCGGCCATTTCAAAGCCCATGTCAAGGACAACCATTCGCGTCGCGGCCTGCTCAAAATGGTCTCGCAGCGCCGCACCCTGCTCGATTATGTGAAGAAGAACGACGAAGCGCGATATAAGTCGCTGATCGAGCGTCTCGGCATCCGCCGCTGACGCACTAAATAAGCGGACGGCGGCATGGGGCCGCCGGCCGCCAAAAAAGGCATGCGAAAGCCGCGTCATGGCAGGATAGCCAAGGGCTGGGCCCGATAGCCAGCCCCTCGCCGTCTTGCCGATGACGTCGACGAACTACGGGCCGAGAGGCCGAGCGCTTTCGCATCCTTTTCGCTATGAGAAAGGATGAGAAGAAATGTTCGACATACAACGTGAGAAGCTGACTTTGAACGGGCGCGAACTCGTGCTCGAAACCGGCCGCATCGCCCGACAGGCCGACGGCGCCGTGCTCGCCACTTGGGGCGAAACCACCGTGCTGGCGACTGTCGTCGCCGCCAATTCGGCCAAACCGGGGCAGGATTTCTTCCCGCTGACGGTTCACTACCAGGAGAAGGCGTTCGCGGCCGGGCGGATCCCCGGCGGCTTCCTGAAGCGGGAGGGGCGGCTCTCCGACAAGGAGACGCTCACCTCGCGCCTGATCGATCGCCCGATCCGGCCGCTGTTTCCCGACGATTTCCGCTGCGAGACCCAAATCATCGTCACGGTGCTGAGCCATGACATGGAGACCGATCCCGACATTCTCGCGATGATCGCGTCCTCCGCCGCGCTGACGCTTTCCGGCGTGCCCTTCATGGGCCCGATCGGCGGCGCCCGCGTCGGCTATATCAAGGACGAGATCGTCGTCAATCCGACGCTCGAGCAGATGAAGGATTCGGTGCTCGATCTCGTCGTCGCCGGCACGGCCGACGCGGTGCTGATGGTCGAATCGGAGGCCAAGGAGCTTTCCGAGGACACGATGCTGAAGGCCGTGATGGCCGGCCACGCTTCATTCCAACCGGTCATTCAGGCGATCATCCGGCTCGCCGAAAAGGCCGCCAAGGAGCCGCGCGATCTCGTGACGATCGACAAGTCGGCGGTCGAGCAGGCCGTGCTCGATGTCGCCGAGTCGGATTTGCGCGCCGCCTATGCGATCACGCACAAGCAGGATCGCTACGCCGCCGTCGACGCGGTGAAAGCGAAGGTCGAAGCCGCGTTGCAGCCCGAGGGCGGCCATGCGGACTTCACTCGCGAGGCGGTCGCCGAGGCCTTCCACAGCGCGCAGGCCAAGGTCGTCCGCTGGAACATTCTCGATCATGGCCGCCGCATCGACGGCCGCGACCTGACGACGGTGCGCCCGATCCTGGCCGAGGTCGGCGTGCTGCCGCGCGCCCACGGCTCGGCGCTGTTCACCCGCGGCGAAACGCAGGCGCTGGTGGTGGCGACGCTGGGCACCGGCGAGGATGAGCAGTTCATCGACGCGCTGGAGGGCACCTACAAGGAGCGCTTCCTGCTCCACTACAATTTCCCTCCCTATTCCGTCGGCGAGACCGGCCGCATGGGCGCGCCCGGCAGGCGTGAGATCGGACACGGCAAACTCGCCTGGCGCGCGATCCATCCGATGCTGCCGACGCCGGCCGAGTTCCCCTACACGATCCGCGTCGTCTCCGAGATCACGGAGTCGAACGGCTCGTCTTCGATGGCGACGGTCTGCGGCTCTTCGCTCGCGCTGATGGACGCGGGCGTGCCCTTGAAGCGCCCGACCGCGGGCATAGCGATGGGCCTCATTTTGGAGGGTTCGCGCTTCGCCGTGCTCTCGGACATCCTCGGCGACGAGGATCACCTCGGCGACATGGACTTCAAGGTCGCGGGCACCACCGAGGGCGTCACCTCGCTGCAGATGGACATCAAGATCGCCGGCATCACCGAGGAGATCATGAAGCAGGCGCTCGCCCAGGCGAAGGCCGGCCGCCTGCATATCCTCGGCGAAATGTCGAAGGCGATCACCGGCGCCCGCGCCGAACTCGGCGAGTTCGCGCCGCGCATCGAGACGATGAAGATCCCGACCGACAAGATCCGCGAAGTGATCGGCACCGGCGGCAAGGTCATCCGCGAGATCGTCGAAAAAACCGGCGCCAAGATCAACATCGAGGACGACGGCACCGTGAAGATAGCCTCCAGCGACGGCGCCAAGATCAAGGCCGCCATCAACTGGATCAAGTCGATCGCCTCAGAGCCGGAAGTCGGCCAGATCTACGACGGCACGGTCGTCAAGACGATGGAGTTCGGCGCCTTCGTCAACTTCTTCGGCTCCAAGGACGGCCTCGTCCATATCTCGCAGCTTTCGAAGAACCGAGTCGCCAAGACGACCGACGTCGTCAAGGAAGGCGACAAAGTGAAGGTCAAGCTGATGGGCTTCGACGATCGCGGAAAGACCAAGCTGTCGATGCGCGTCGTCGATCAGCAGACCGGCGCCGACCTCGAGAAGGCCGAGGCCCTCGCCGTCGGGTGAAGACTTCGTAACGCGCGGAAAAGACAGGGCGGCGCCATTGGGGGGGCCGCCCTTCGCTTTTTTAAGGTTAACCTAAAGACGATGAGCTGAAGGCATCCCTGTCTTTACCGTGAAGGCTCCAAACCCGAGGCTGTTAACCAATCAGAAAGGGGAAGGGACGATGTTATGCATTGTTGGTTCTGAAATAAGATGGCGTTAAGCATGCAGATCAGTTTCTCCCAGGCGCTCGACGACAAGCGCACCCAAATTTCCATCGGGCGGGTCAAGGCTACGACGGGCTGGCGCGCCGCCCGCGGGCTGGTCGCCGACTTCGACCGCGAGGTCGCCCTGCGCGCTCTGGTTCGCGAAGCCGAGGAATATGGCGCGGACGCGCTGGTCGAAGTGAGCTTCGAAATCGAGGAAGTGCGCGGCCCCGACATTGACGGCGTCCCGCTACGGCGGGTTACGGCGACGGGCACCGCCGTGAGGCTCGCGCTGGCGGCGTAGGCCCCGGCGGGAGCAGCGGCGCACCCCCTCACAGATTGCTGAACCCCTTTCCCTCCGCGACCAGGCGCTCGAGCAGCGCCGCCGGCTTGAAGGCGTCCCCCATCGTCGCCTGAAAACCGCGCATCGCCGCCAGCACTTTGTCGAGCCCGACGGTATCGCCATAAAACATCGGTCCACCTCGGTAGACCGGCCAGCCGTAGCCGTTGATCCATACGATATCGATGTCCGAGGCGCGTTGCGCCTTGCCTTCCTCGAGAATCTTCGCACCCTCGTTGATCATGGGATAGAGGCAGCGTTCGAGAATTTCGTCGTCGGAAATCGCCCGGCGGTTGACGCCCTTGGCCAAGGCGAAATCGAGAATGATTTTCTCGACCAGGGGGGAGGGCCGCGCATTGCGGTTTTCGTCGTAGTCGTAGAAACCGGCGCCGGTCTTCTGACCGCGCCGGTCATGCTCGCAGAGAATTTCGCGGATCGTCGAGGAAGAGGTCGTCGCCTTCGACCAGCCGATGTCCAGACCGGCCAGATCGCTCATCGCGAACGGTCCCATCGGCATGCCGAAATCATAGAGCACGCGATCGACGTCCCACGGCATGGCGCCCTCGAGAATCAGTTTCTGCGCCTCGCGCTGGCGCTGCGCGAGCATGCGGTTGCCGACGAAGCCGTGGCAGACGCCGACCACCGCCGCGACCTTGCCGATCTTCCTGGCGATCTGCATCGTCGTGGCGAGCACCGGCTTGGCGGTCTTGTCGCCGCGAACGATCTCGAGCAGCCGCATCACATTGGCGGGTGAGAAGAAATGCATGCCGAGCACGTGGTCGGGCCGCTTGGTGACGGAAGCAATTTCATCGATGTCGAGATACGATGTGTTGGAGGCCAGGATCGCGCCCGGTTTTGCGATCGCGTCGAGCCGCGCGAAAATATCCTTCTTGATCGCCATTTCCTCGAATGCGGCCTCGATCACGAGATCGCAATCGGCGAGCATGGAGAGGTCCAGCGTCCCGGACAGCAGCCCCATGCGCGTCTCGACGTCGGCCGCGGTCAGCCGGCCCTTCTTCGCGGTGTTCTCATAGTTCTTGCGGATCACGCCGAGGCCGCGGTCGAGCGCGGCCTGTTGGGTCTCGACGATAGTCACGGGAAGTCCCACGCTGAGGAAATTCATCGAGATCCCGCCGCCCATCGTGCCCGCGCCGATCACGCCGACCTTTTGGATCGGCAGCGTCGGCGTATCATCGGGCACGTCGGCGATCTTCCAGACCTGCCGCTCGGCGAAGAAGACGTAGCGCTGCGCCTTCGATTGCGTGGTCGAGAGGAGCTGCAGAAAGCTCGCCCGCTCGCGCGCCATGCCCTCGTCGAACGGCTCCTCGACCGCATCGCGCACTGCGTCGATCGCCTTTTCCCAGGCCTCGAAGCCCCGGAATTTGCGGGCGTTCGCCTTGCGGATCGCCTCGAAGATTTCCGGCTTGCCGCGCGCGGGCGCGATTTTGTCGTCGAGATCGCGTACCCGCCGCAACGGCATTTTCTCATCGATTGCCCGCCGCGCGAAAGCGAGCGCGCCTTTGCGCAAAGCCCCCTCCTCGACCAGCGTGTCGACTACGCCCCACGCCGCCGCCTGCTTCGCGCCGAACGGCGTCCCTGAGAGGATCACCTCGAGCGCGGCCTCCGGCCCGATCAGCCGCGGCAGCCGCTGCGTTCCGCCGGCGCCGGGAATGAGGCCGAGCTTGATTTCGGGCAGGCCCAATTTGGCCGAGGGAACCGCGACGCGATAATGGCAGAACAGCGCCACCTCGAAGCCGCCACCCAGCGCCGTGCCGTGGATCGCGGCGATGACCGGCTTCGGCGCCCCCTCGATCGCGCCCTGCAGTTCCGGCAGCGTCGCGCCTTTGGGCGGCTTGCCGAATTCGGCGATGTCAGCGCCGGCGATGAAGGTGCGCCCCCCGCAGATCAGCACGATCGCCTTGGCGGCGGGATCGGCGGCGGCCTGTCGCATCCCATCGCGCAAACCGTCGCGCACGGCCGCCGAGAGCGCGTTCACCGGCGGGGAGTCGATGGTGAGCACGGCGACGTCGCCCTCCAAGGTGAGATCGGCGGCGGAATTGATGGCGGCCATGTCGGCCCTCCCCTGTTGGCTCGGATTTTCGATCCGATCGATAGCACAAGGATGGGCTGGATCGCCAAGGGGTCGCTTTCTTGCTTGCCCCCTATCCTGAAGTACGGCTTCGCCGGTCCGTCCGACCGCTCACCGGCCTGACTTTCATGTCCGCTCCGCCAGCGCCCGGAAACGGCGCGCGCCCACCCCTGGCCCCTCCCCGTAACAGGGGAAACTCCGCGGTCAGAAATGGCAGGCGACGCCCGCGACCGCCATGTCCGCCCAACGCTCGTAGGCTGCCTTCGCGGTCTCCTCGAACGTGGCGTCCACGGGAACGGATAGGAGCTTCTTAGTCATGGAGGCAATCGGCCGCCAGCCGAGGGCGTCGAACCAGCGGGATTCCGGTGCGCAGGCGCCGACCGGCAACAAGATAGCTGTCGGGAAGGCGTGCTCCTCGCCGCGTCGGGCTGCTTCGAGGAGCGCTGATGCGAGGTCGACGTTGGCGGCGATCTCCGCCTCAACCTCGGAGGGGTTGCCGCCGAACGCGCGCGCGACGCCGCCGATGAGATCTCGCCCGCGATTCGGCCCGGACGAGATCATCGAGTCCGCGCCGGCGCCAGACCGCCGCTGTCCGCTTACGAGGCCGTCGAAGCGACCGCCGAGTTCCCACCAGTCCCAGCGGCCGAGCGGGTTGAGCCGACGGCCGTAGCCGCCGGCTCGAGCGTCGCGCTCCTTCCATTGCGTAAAGCGGCGCGCGAAGGCGTCGAGGTCCGCTTCGACGTCGGCGAAACGTCCGCTCCACAACGGGCGCCCGTGGCCCCGAGGAACTCGGCCAGCGCGGCGAAATCGAAGTCGCCGGCGGACGCCGAATCGTTGCTTTGAAGGACGACGCCGGCGCCTTGCGCCTCGAGCGTGATCGGCAGGCGGTGAAGCTGCCGGAGTTCGTCGGTCACGTCATCGAACGCCAGCGCCTCGCGCGGAAACTCGTCGGGGCCGCCGCGCCTAAAGGGCGCCAAAGCCTCGTCGAGGGCGGCCTGCAAGGACTCGAATTCGGTAGGGATGATGACGGAAACAATCCCAAACATCGTGCGCTCGATCGTCCCGCCGCTGGTCGCACATCGGCGAAGGCGGATCAATCCCCGTGTAGACTCCCAGGTCGGCCTGGTATGGGGCGAGGGCCAGTTTGTGCAAATCGCCGGCGAGCCCGGCCTCGGTAAATCGCGCCTGGGTCGTCGCCGTCGACACGGGCCGCAGTTTCGGCCATAGCGCTATGAGATGGCCTGCCCCACCGGCCGAGTGAAGACGATTCTGGACGGACTGGCTGCTCGAGCCTGGTCGAGTTGCATTGGACCAAAGCATGAAAGTCGAAGCGGTGGTGATCGGGGCCGGGGTGGTGGGGCTCGCGGCGGCGGCGTCTCGCCGAGCTGGGGCGCGAGGTCGTCGTGCTCGAACAGGAAACGCGATCGGAACCCATGGTTCGTCGCGAAATTCCGAGGTCATACATGGCGGAATGTACTATCCGCAGGACAGCGTGAAGGCGCGCCTCTGCGTGGCGGGCCGCACGCAACTCTACGGCTATTGCGCGTCGCGCAACGTGCCGGTCAGAGCGTTTGGAAAGCTGATCGTCGCGACGACCGCCGCGCCGCATTGCCTTACGCGCAGGTGCTCGAGGAACCGTCCGACGTACACTTTCCCGACGCTGAACAAATCACGTTGGTGGAAGACAATCTGAACACGCATACGGCGGCCTCGCTCTACTCGGCCTTCTCCGCCCCCGAACCGCCCCGGAAAGCGGTTCGAATGGCATTACGCTCCCAAACAGGGAAGCTGGCCAGTCCCGCCATCCCTCCCCGACCGCAGATCCGCAACCAGGCAAAACACAGACTTCAGGAATCCTCCCCATACTCCCCCGCTCGTGGGGGGTGAATAATACCAAAGGACAGGTGTCTTTGAGCCAAGATGTACGGTGCACGCCGACAGTGCAATTTGATCGCTGCTGTAGAAGATATATTTGTGGTTTGCGGTGATCTGCTCAACGCGAGTCATGCGATGTCAGCGACGACGCCGTAACAAATATTGAAGTGGAAGCGAACCAGTTCGTGAATGTCCTATCGGAGCGCTGTTCGATGTCGATGGATCTGCTGCCGGTCACTGATGCGACGCCAAGTCGATTTCCTCCTGCTGGCGCGAGGATGCTGCGCGTGAGTGGCGGCGAAAGCGGCGGGAAAAACGACGCAGACCACCAAATCCATGCGCGGCTCGCATCGCCGAGCTCGACGGTCCGGCTCAGACTCCCGGGCGCCGATGCCGTTCTGTCGATCTCGATAGAATCGGACGAAGCGGACTCTACGCGCGACTCGCAGAGCGTGATTGACCTGGCGGACAGCGAGTTCGGCAATGATCAGCTCGCGGTGATCATGCGCTGGCTCGGGGGTCGGTTGGGCGCCCATCCCGAGGCTCCACAGGCTCTTGCGTCAGGTGGTCTCACCAAATGGCGGCTGAGGCGCGTCCTGACCTATATCGACCAGCATATCTGCGAGTCGATCACGCTCGCAACGCTAGCCGAGGTTGCCGGGCTGAGCAAAATGTACTTCGCGGCGCAGTTCCGGGCCGCTACGGGCTGCAGGCCGCATGAGTGCATACTTCGCAAAAGGATAGAGCGCGCTCAGCAAATGCTCCGCGATACCGCTGAGCCGCTAGTGAGCATTGCCTTGACCGTCGGTTTTCAATCACACGCCCACTTTTCTACCGTCTTCAAACGTTTTGTCGGACTCTCGCCCTATCAGTGGCGGGCCGCCAATCGGGACTTGCCGGGAGCAGTCCAGCACACCCGTTCGGGCACGCTCGTGCATGAGAGGAACAAAGACCTTGATGGCATAGCTGAGGATCTCAGGCGGAGACTGAACGGGTTTGTTGCTCATTGAATCCGAGTCACTGGCGCACGCGCATGCAATCGCTGATGGCGGCGCATCGACTCGAAGCCGTCTGCGTGTGGTGTCGATCTGATGGCACGGGCCAGTCGTTGTGTCATTCGCGTAAGCGGGAATCGAGGGCCCCGGCACGTGCGGCCTAGTCTGGATGCCCGCTTTCGCGGGCATGACACTGACGTTTCTGAGTGATCCCCTCATTTTCAACGACTCACGCGACTAGTCGCCTGAGTCGCTGAATATGATGGGGTCGGCGGTTACTCCCTCCCCGGGGTTGGGGTGGGGGGATAGCCCGACGCTCTCAGATAAAAGGCCTATTCTTCAAATGGACACAGCGGCGCGCCCCCTCCCTAACCCATACACCCACGAGGGGGGAGGGGATCCGCTGCGTCCTATCAAATTCACTGACGCGCTCGTCTAGTGCGTCTATCACGCCTTTGCCGAGGATCTGGCAGAGCGCTTTCCGGGCTCAGCCAAGCTTTTCAGCACGGTGGGCAGGCGAGTTCGATGCAATGAGCACCGGTCATGCGCATGTGTGATCGCAAGGATCGATCCCTCGGCACGATGTGCGACCAAGCTTTCCATCAGCTCCAGCGCGTTGGCG
>JBAQGU010000629.1:0-2265 GCA_049287975.1 Roseiarcus sp. | reverse complement strand
GTGCATCATACCACGAAAGCCCCCGATTTTGACAGCGGGAATCAAGCTTCCCTATTTGTTGCGTTCGGCCATCGCCGCGACCAGGTCGCTGCGAAGAGCGCGGCGGGATGGCCGATATTCGCTGATTCACGGCGGAAGAGAGGGCGGACCATTCGGTGGAGGCGGTCGCCTGGAACGATATTTCGACGTCCCCCCGATCGATGTCCAGCAAATCCGCCAACAGCGCGGCGCCTATGCCCTGCCGGCGAACCTCGGGATCAACCACGAGTTTGCAATACCGGACGGATCGGTCGCCCTGATCACGATGCGACGATTCCGCCAGACCGACCGATCGACCATCCCACAGCGCGACGCGAAAATCTCGCCCGTTCCGATTTTGCGGCGATCTGACCAAGCGCTCCCAGGCCTCCCGGGGGACGGGGCCGATAGTCGGTTCTGTCGCCGTGGCGCGATCGTAGATAACGACGATATCGCCCGCGTCCGCGTCATGGAGCGGACGAACGAAGACGTCGAGTTTCGAATTGGCTCGCAAGATTTGAAATCCTTCGCCACGCCCGGACCGCCAGAGAGGGTCGCCGGCGAGCGAAGCGCCTCGTCCACCGACGCGCGACCGTCGTTCCCTCAGTTGAACCAGAAGGCGTAGCCGAGGAAATTCCCGCCGAAGGCCCGGTTCAATTGGCTCCACTCCGAGGCGCCCAGCATCTCGCCGTCCTCGAGATAGGGCGCGACGCCGATGCCGGCGACCCAGAGCACGAGATCGAAGTCGCGCGGCTCGAAGAACGCGCGCTTGAGATTGAAGCCCTGGGCGAAACGCCAATGCGGGAGGAGCTTGGTTCCGTCCAGGGCGGCGTCGAAGTCGTCGAGCGCATGGAGCCAGGCGTCGACCTCTTCCTGCGTGACCGGCATGCTCGTGACGACGCCATTTTTTTGCCGGGGGCCCGGAATCCACTCGCGATCGTCGTCGGTCTCGGCGAGGATCGACTTCCAACTCGCGCGACTCATCGCGATCGCTCGCTTCAGATGCGCGTGCGCAGCTTGCAGACGCGGCGCCTCCGACAGCGGCCAGCGGATTTCGTGGATCAGGACGATGGCGTCCGCGAGCTCGCCGGAATCGCCGAGAAAATCCCGATGCTGCGGGACCGGCGGATACTTCCTGAAGGCGGAAGGTTCCACGCGGGGATAAAACAGCCGCCCGGCGCGTTCGAATGTGTTGCGCCACTCATAGGCGAGAACAAATTCCAGCGAAGCCGACAACAGATGGCAATAGCCGCGCAGCCAGTAAGCGTCGCCATTGTCGAATTTGACCTCGAACTTGCCGGGGTCCGGCGTCGGCGGCTGATGGCCGGGGTTCCGCAGGGACGCCAGGATAGCGCCGAGGGTCTCCGAATCGTCGGGTTTGCCGTCGCCGCGGAAGTCGAATCTGACCGCATCGAGATCGATGACGATCTTGGTCTCGGCGTCCGTCATCGGCGCCAGCGTGGCCTCGACCTTCGCGAAATCATCGAGCAGCGCCTGCAGACTCTCCCGCTGGGATTCGTAGGTCAACGCCTCTGGCGCTGGGTTGGCGGGAACCGGCATCCGCAATATCGGGACGATCTCGTTGGCAGGCGCGCGCAGGCCATAGCGATACTGCCGCTGTCCGAAATGTTCGAGCGCCTGTGCAAAACGGACCATTCCGAGACCGAACCGGGCTTCATTGTCCTTCGGGTCGGCGGCGATGCGGGCCGTCAAATCGGCCTCGCCGGATTGGAGATGGCCACTCTCCAAGGTCTGCCGCGTGATATCCGCAGCGACTCCCGCGAGCGCGGGGCAGGGCGCTACCCAGGCCAGAGCCAATGCCAACGCGAGCCAACGTGGCATGGGTCGATTCCTCTTCGCCGACTTGCCCATGCCCTCCGTAGGCCCGTTCACCCGAGCGCGCAACACCCCCGGCCGACGCTCGACGACCGGTCTGCGAGGCGGTCGGACATGAAAACGGCCCCGCCTGATCGGCGGAGCCTCGCGGATCGTCCGAAACGAACGCGGATTACATCTGTGTCAGCGAGCCGTGGCCTTTGGGCGTCATCATGCTGTCGCAGGTGCCCTTGGCGACGTATTTCCAGGCATGCGGATCGTAATCGACCGCGGACGTGCCCGCGCAGCTCGTGCCGGCGCCGGCGGCGCAATCGATCTTGCCGGCGAGCGAGACGCCGTAGCACTTGTCGGCGCCGGGCTGGACCGGGGCAGGGCCGGCCTTGGCGGCGGTGGCGACGGCGAGGGCGGCGG
>JBAQGU010000628.1:0-3527 GCA_049287975.1 Roseiarcus sp. | reverse complement strand
GTTACCCCCGGACCATGCTCACCGAACAGGGGGAACATCCGTTAGGACGCTTCACTGCCATTCCGCTTGCGGCCCAACCTGCTCGCTCCGGTCGCCGCTGCCAGTGACCGCTTTGGGTCGGGCTGCGACGGTCAGCTTCTACGTCGCGGTCCGCACCTCTTGCTGGATCGCTCGAAATATCAAATAATTCACGCTATTGTTGCCAGCGGCGTCGACCGCAGTGAGGGATTACTTCTGCGTCATCACCCGGACGCCATTCCCAGTCAGCGCCCGGGGGATGGGCCATAAGGTATTGGCAACGCCCGATATAAGTGGCGGACAGCTTGTCGTAAATCACCTGCCGTCGGCGCCCCAACGTCTCGAAGGGTGGGATGGCGGGCGCTGATGGGGGGCTGACATCGCCGACTTGCCAAGCTTTGAAGGTTGCGGCAGTTTCGTTCGGGTACAATTGCTCCGGCGCCCAGGGACCGAAACGCTCGCCAACAGGGAAGGGCCCCGCGAGATGAAAAATGGGCGCCGCCGCCACTTTCGCTTTGGGCGATGGGCAGCGGAGATGAAATCGACGCTTGAGTGAGCTACCCACCGGAACCCGTCCGCATGCCCGCTTTCAACTCCGCGTCTTTACGCGGCGACATCGTCGGCGGCCTCGTCTCCTCCGCGGTCGCGATCCCTTTGGCGCTCGGCTTCGGCATGTTCGCTTTCGTCACGCTGGGGGACGAATACTTCGCCTGCGGAGCCGTAGCGGGCCTCGTCTCCGCGTTGGCCGTCGGCTTGGTTTGCGTGGGCCTCGGCGACCGTACTGCGATGGTGTTCGCGCCGCGCGTCACGACGACGTTCTTCCTCGGCTCGCTGCTCAATTCGTTGCTGCATCCCGACAGCGCCCCGGCGCCCAATGTTTCGGCCGCGTTGATTGTCTTCTTCACAATCATGCTCGCCGGCGGCCTGATCCAGGCGCTATTCGGATTGTTGCGGCTCGGAACGTTGATCAAGTTCACGCCGCATCCCGTCATGGCGGGCTTCCAGAACATGGCGGCGGCGTTGCTCTTCCTGGTGCAGCTCGGCAATGTGCTCGGGTTCGATCACAACGTCGGCTTCATGCACGTGCTCGGCTATCTCGGCTCGGTGCGGCCGCTGAGCCTCGTGGTCGCCGCGCTGACTTTTGCCGTGACCTGGCGGGCACGCAAGATCAGCGCAAATGTGCCGGCGCTGCTGATCGGACTCGGCGCTGGGTCCGCCATCTACTATGCCCTCGTATGGGTGGGATTTGGCGCCGCGCTCGGCCCCGTCGTCGGTATGCCGACCGTCAGCGTTTCTGTCAATAACATGCTGGCGGGTCTCGACGGCGCCTCCGTCGGCGCCCTGCTGGCGCAATCGGCGGCGCTCATCCTGTCCAGCGGGCTCGCGCTCGCCGTCATCGCCTCGATCGATGCGCTGCTCTGCGTCAGGCTTGCGAGCCGCCCGGGCGATCTCGGGTTGGCCGGCGACGTCCTTCTGATGCGTCTGGGCCTCGCCAATGCGGTCGCGGCCGGCTTCGGGGGCATCACCAGCGGCATCAATATCGGCGCCAGCGTCATCAATCGCAATTATGGCGGGCGAAGCTGGGTTTCCGTATTGGTGAACGTCGCGATTTTGTTCGCCGCGATAACGTGGTTGTTTCCGCTGATCGCGTACCTTCCCCGCGTTGTCCTGTCGGCCGTGATCATGGTTGCGGCCGTCCAACATATCGACCCCTGGACGAACCAACTCGTTGTGCGGCTGTTCACGCCGGGCGCGCCGCAGCGCCGCGCGATCACGCTCGATCTCGCGGTAGCGATGTTCGTCTCGGTCGCCGCGATAGCCTTGAATATCGTGCTCGCGGTCTTCATCGGTATCGCCCTGGCGGTGCTTCTGTTCACCGTCCGCATGAGCGGGTCGAACATTCGGCGGCTCTACCGCTGCGACGTGGTGCGTTCGCGCAAATCACGCGACGCGGGCGAAGTCGCTGTTTTGGAGGCCAAGGGCGGCTCGATCCTCGTCGTCGAATTGCACGGTGCGTTGTTCTTCGGCAGCGCGGAGCGGCTGGCGCGGATCATCGACAAGGAGAGTTCGAGCCGCACGTTCAGCGTCATTCTGGGCCTCCGGCGGGTGACAGAAATCGACGCCACCGGCGCCCGCATTCTCGCCGACATCGATACCGCGCTGGCGCGCCGGAATATCAAGCTCGCGTTGGTGCGCTCCGACGATACGGAGACCGCCGCGCGTCTTTCCGGTATCGTCGACCCGTCCCCGCGCGTCTTTCAAGACTTGGATCGCGCGATCGAATGGGCGGAAGACGAATTGCTGGCCGAGATCGCAACCGGCGCCGCCGTGGAACTGCCGCTCGAGCACGTTTCGCTGCTGCGGGATTTTAATGCGGAAGAGGTCGCTTCGCTGTCCCGTCATCTCGAGCCTGTCAATTGGCCCGCCGATCACGTCGTGTTCAGACAGGGCGATCCCGGCGCCAGCCTCTATCTGGTGAGCCGGGGCCGCGCCAGCGTCTATCTTTCCACCGACGCCGGGCGGGTGCGGCTCGTCACCTTCGCGCCCGGCTCGGTGTTCGGCGAACTCGCGATTCTCGACCAGGGCCCGCGCTCGGCGACCGTCATTGCGGACGAGACGATGACGGCGTTCCGCTTGGGCATTGCGGAATTCGCCGACCTGCGCGAGCGCGATCCCGAAGTCGCGATCAAGCTCCTTTCTGCGCTGGCCCGCGAACTCAGCGATCGCCTGCGCCGCGCGAATATGACCATCCGCCAACTCGAATTGTGATTACGGCCTCGCTTGCCTCACGTTGTCGAAGGCGCGCTTGTTCTCGGGCAGCCGACCTCTCCAATCTGCGGCCGCAGATCGTGTGCCGGAGTCCGCCGCCGTTTAGCGGCATCGTCAAATAGTGGCTCCCAATTCTCACCGACGGCTATGGGGAGAGCGGCCGCTCGCGTGGGGAGAGCGGCCGCTCGCGAGCGCCGCATCGATAGTTCAAAGGACGCGCCGTGTAGGGACATTTGCGACACCGCCCGCGCCGTCCACGCCGATGAGACGGGAATGGCCGACGACGTCAATCGCCTGGGATCGCGGCGACGCGGCGGGTCTCGGTCATTGAGCCGATCTTGACCGCATAGACCCGCACCGGCCGTGCGATGTTCTTGAGCGTCTGGTCGCCGAGACGCCCGCGACGGCGTGCGTGCACTCGCTGCCGGCCTCGGTCGCTCGGTGAGCTGCCGACTGGAGCTCAGGTGGGACCCCTCCAAGGCAAAAGGAGGCTAGCCCAATTTTCAGGCGCTCGTGCCTGTGTGATCTTCTCCTCGTTGGTCGCGCCGCACGTTTCGACATCTCCCAAGGAGAGAGTAAATGCGAGTGAAGAATCGTCTCGTGTATCCGGACTTGCCGCGTTCGCGGCTTTGGTTGGCTCGGCGTCTTTCGCCGATGACGCGGTCGTATTGAAAGTCGCGTTGAAGGGCCATCGCTTCTTGCCGGCCGAACTCACCGCGCCGGCGGGAAAGGCCCTCGAG
>JBAQGU010000627.1:0-6111 GCA_049287975.1 Roseiarcus sp. | reverse complement strand
CGCGTTGGCTGGCGCTGAACCTCGAGGGCGACGTCGTCTTCTGGAGCCTCGCAGCGTGGGAGGAAATCCTGCGCCGCGCGGGCGCGCTGGTGATTCTCGAACGCGAAACCGTGCGGCGAGAACTCGTCGCGTTGTTCGCCGCCAGGCTGCCGCCGCTGGCGCAATCCAAGGGACATCCTCGCCCCGAGATTCTCGCCGTGCTCGGCCGGCTCGAGGAGGAATTCGATCTGACGCGCCCCCCGGCGGGATCGAAACGCCCCAACGCCCTGAACCTCAGCGGGCTGGCCGACTGGCTCAACGCGGTGGCGACGACGCGCGAAGTCGCCCGGCGTCGCGCCCTCGGGTCGGCGGCGTATCGCTCCGAGAGCGGCATTCCGCTGATCCCCCAGGAGGACCGCGGCGTCGTGCTGGGAACCCGGGAGCTGATCGAGGATTACGATTTCCTCTGGCGGCGCCACCGGCGCCGATGCTGCCCGGTCGGGCGCATCGCCTGGCGCGCGACCATCGTCCCGTCCGTGGTCTCAGCCAACCTGGACGCACCGCGATTGGCGGGCCTCGTGCTCGCGCTCGATTTCGCGACATTCGTCCTGGCTGGCGTCGTGCTGCGGGCGCTCGACTTGGATCGCCCGTTCTGGGACCATCCGTGGCGTCATGGGGCCGAGGGAGCATTGCCGATCGCCGTATTTCTGGCGGCGCGCCTAGCGGCGATCTTGCTATGGCCGCGCTTCGCCATCCAGTCGGCGGTCCGGCGCGTGCGCCGCGCAGATCTCGCCGGTCTCGCGCTGCCCGCCGCGCGCAAGCCCGTGCTGTCGCGACGCTTCGGCGATCGCTGGTGGGTGAGGCCGCTGATCATCTTCGGCGGTTTGATGGATTTGCTGGCGCTCGGGGTGGTGTTCGCCGTATTCGGAGCCATCCTGGGGCCGCCGCGCTGAGGGGGCGAGCCCCGCGCCATATGCGCGCTCGCGCGTATGTGGCGCGAGCGCGCGCCGGGGACGAAACGGCGGGGAGACCTCGCCGATTCCGGCCATGGCTGAACGCCGGCAGCACCCGCGCGTCGGCGGATCATCTCGCAGGCGTTGGCGTGGAACACATCGAGACGAAGATCGGCAACCATACGATTCGCGCGACGGGGATCACGGCGGCACGCTCGAAAAGGCCGCCACGATGGCGAACCACGCCTCGGCCTCGACGATATTGAGCTGGTGGTGATTTGACCTCGCGCCCGAAGCTGGAGGCGATCCCCCGTCAGACCTGGTTTTGGGACAACACCCGTGCCGGCCGCAGGCTTTGTCTTATTGAGCCGGAGGCTCGCTCTTCGTGGCATCTCCCTTCATCGCATCCCCCTTCATGGCGTGGCCCTTCATCGCATCCCCCTTCATGGCGTGGCCCTTCATCGCGTCGCCCTTCATGGCGTCGCCCTTCATGGCGTCGCCCTTCATCGCGTCGGTATGAGGCTTCGTCATGTGCTCCGTGGAATCCGTGGACTCTGCCGCCATGGCCATCGGAGCGGCAGCGACGCCGAAAACCAGGGCTGAGGCGGCGATGATGAGGGCGATGCGATTCTTGGACATCATTTTGAACTCCTGAAACGGGGACCGGCCCTTTGCCAAGGCCCCTGTTTCTTCCCTTCGATGTCACCCTGCCGGACGTTACATGAGGCTTGGCGAATCGCGGTAAAATTCTCCAACGGCTCCACACTCCCGTAGTGTCTCATCTCATTCCCACCTGATCAGTGGGTCTGTTCGAGCAGCGATCGGAGCGGGGTTCATTTCACATTTATCCCCGTCCTACGACGAACGAACAGCAAGCCATCGCCGGGCCGGGCGGCTTCCGCACTGGCCTAGATCCCTGGAGTTCGTCGCATGACGCTCCTTCTGCTCGTCTTTATCGGAGGGGTACCGAGCATCCTCAGCTCTTGCATCCTTCTCGTCATACCGTTCCTCTTCGCGCGAGGCGACCCGCCCTTCATGCGCAGCGGCCTGCCGCGGATCGCGGCGAGGTCTTGATTGACGGTCGGCTTCTCGAAATCCTTACCCAAACCCGCGGATATAGGAGGCGACGTGCATCGGTTCGATGTCGGCGATCTCATCGATGTCGGCGCGCGCTTCGCACCAGGCGAAGAAGCGCCGGCAGGCGTGGAAATAGTCGGCGCGGGTGTTCGGGTTCTCGATCGTGACGGCGAAGAATTCGAGGAAGCGGCGCGCACCGTTGTCGCCGGCGGCGGCGACCAGCGCGGGCGCCACGGCCGACCCTCCGTCGGCGACGCTCGCCACGGTGCGGGATTCGCCTAGCACCAAGTCCTTTCGAGTCGCCATCGGGAAGTCAATGTAAATTCGTTCGGCTTCCGACCGAGCGATTTCGCGGAACGAGATTGCCACGCGCGCGAATGCCTTGGGGAGATCAAGGGCTGTCGCGCCATGATTTGGTCCCGAGCCAACCCGAGCAGGGTGTCGACATAACCGCCCGAATCCTGGAGAGCCGCGATAGCGAGACGAAAGTGCGAGTCGGTGTGAAGATGTCGCATGGCGTGCCTCCTATCTGTTCAGGCTGTGGTCATCGTGGGTCTGTCTATCGACGGCCCGACTGGGTTCTCGAGTAAGACGGATTCGGCCGGGGCGCAGTGGCGCGACCAACGAGGACAACATGGCACAGGCATGAACGCTTGAATATTGGGCTAACCCCCTTTCGCTTTGGAGGGGTCCCACTCCAGCTCCAATCAACGACTGACCCTGCGCGACCAGGACCGCCACCTCGGCTCAGCCGCAGTCCAAGCGGTCCAGCCCCACCGCAATCCGCGCGTCGCGTGAGGTTTCTTGCCCGGTTGTTTGGTCGTCATGATCGTTTCCTAAGTCTATTTGGTTGAGCGTCCGCACCGCCCTGGCTCTAGCCCGCCTGACTTGCAACGAAGGGCCGCGATCGACCGGCGTGAGGGCCGTTCGATCGGTGCAGGCGCATCTGCCGTTTTGCTCAGTAGCCTTTCGGCCAGCAAATAGTGGCCGCAGGGGCCGAGGTGCGTGCAGTAGGGGCAGACCCGGTAGAGCGGGATTTCGCCAGTTAGGTGACGCAGTTATGATGACAATTTACTTAACCCGTTATCAGAAGACATGAAGGCTGGAATGAGGGCGCAACACCATTCGACCTCCGCTAAAAAAGGGGTAAAGCAAAAGGGTCACCGTAAATCCCGGTGGACCGCCCGTATCTGCCGACTCGGTCGCATTCTTGGACTGAGTACTGCCGCACTGCGGTCGCTCCCTAGTCCTAACTGTTTCTCGCCAATAATGGGATTTCCCACTTCCCCCGCACCTCGATCAAACCCTGCATGTAGCGGGTGACACTGCGGGTATCGAACGCTGCCATGGAAAACGCTTCGGAAACGGCATCTCGCGCCTCCGACAGCGCCAAGTTTCCGGCGCGATGTTCGTTGAGAATCATCTCCAGAAAACGATCGAGCACGTCGTAGTCGAAATTCGAAAGTTCGAGCGCCATGCGCGTCATCCCTCGTTCTCACAGGAAGTCGAAACTCAGCGCAAGAACCGCGCCGTCCCAAATCGGGACCGCTGCGCCTCGCCGTCAATCAAGGCCGCCCGTGCGTCGCGGCCTCGCCGCGGCGCCCTGTCACCGATCTCGAGTTTCACGCCGTCGACCATCGGGCATCGAGGGATTCCCCATCTGAAATATTAACGCTGACTTAACGGTACCACGTGACGATGGCGCGCGATGCCACATTTTTGCAACACAATCGACAGATTTCCACCGCGGCCGTGACCGTACAGAGGCGCAATTTGCGCTTCGCTTGCCCGCGGGACCGCCGCCTCGTAAGCTTGATCCGTGGGGTTTCAACCGCTCCGAGACACTTTACTCAACCCTTTATCGGAAGACATTCGGAAGGCCGGAGTTACGGGCGCAACGCCATTCGACCCTCTTTCTAAAAAGGGGTGAGCAAGTGTCACTATAATCGGAGTTACGGGCGCAACAAAAGGGGTTCAGTAAAGTGGACTGTAATCCTATGTGAATCCTATGTGGGGAGACGCGGCTGCTAAAAAAGGCGATAGCCGATAAGGGCCGCGCGCGCGCTGCACGCGATGCTGTCCCAATATTGACGGCGAGCGCGGGCGCGAGCGCGATGGGAGCGATTTATCAGTTGCAGCGGACGAACTTTCAACGGCACATCCAATTCGTAGACATGTCGGTCAATTTCGCGGGCATCGAATTGCTGCCATAGTAGAGTGTAAGAGTTGCAAAAACCTATCTCATAGCAATCTTGATAAGCAATCTGCAGGTTGTGCCTAATGCCCAATATCTTCGTCCATCCGTTCGCAGCTGCGATGCCACAAACAGCCGATAAGCAAAGAAATTGTAGTTGATTTTGGCCGAAATATTCTATTAATAACTCACGACCAGCCTTGTTCTCTGCTTGATTTCTCGATATCAATATCGTGACGCCATGATTTAACTTGAATATATCGCTATTTACATATGAAAACGAAGTCCTCCATAAGTATTGACCGTTAGCTTTAAATATTATGCTTAGATCACCCTCGTTGCGGTTGTCCTCGCTGCCCGTTAAGATTATCGAAAAATGGTGACCGTCAATTCGGCACTCCCAAATAATTATTCCAATTCCCCGATACACATCACTCTCATACTTTCGATTGAAATTTTTCAATTCATATGCATGATGTTCGATCGCGCTCTGAATACGCTCCTTCACAGTGAGGCGTTTTGAAAGATAATATTTATGCGCAAGAAAATACATCGGGTCGTGTTCACGTGTCGCACATTTCAATTTACGCCAAATATTTATCTTCAGGTATTTCAGTAATAATCGTGGAAAAAGCAAAATACAGGATGCCGCAAGCATCCTCAAAGGAAAAAATGCCTGTCGTTTAACTTCAAAAGGGTTCATGGTAATTTATGACCAACGCTCTCGCAGTAAGTCGCCGACTGCGTCGGTCAGGTGCATATGACTCTGGCGGTGTTGCTCCACAGAAACCCGTTTTGTCGACGAGAGCGGCGCCGCACGCCCATCAGTGGCGGAGATGAAGAGCCAACCTTGCGATTGGCAGAGGCCGTTCAAGGTGGCGGAGGCGTCGCCGCTCCCATTCGCCTTCGCATCCCGCCGTACGCTCCGCAGCGACCGGTCCGCTACACGGATCGAGGCGGAGGCATTCAGCGTGAACCCGGCGCCCTTGAAGCCCAGCTCATTTCCCGGATGTCCGTCCACGGCGGGCTGTGGCGCCTTGGCGGCTGTCGGACTCTGCGAAGCGACAGGGGGTGCGCCCGGCGGAAAGGTGGAGACGCAAGCCCAGTCGGACGTCTTTTCCGAGACGTAGCCCTTCGTTCCGCCATCGGTGCGCGCCCGGATCGCGAAGCAATAGTTCGTGCTGGAGATCAAACCGTCGATTCGCTGCGCGCTTCGGATCGTTTCGGGGTAGTTTCGCGGGTTGTTGGCGATCGTCACCCCCTCCTAGAAGCTGATCAAAAACAACGCCTGCTGAGCATCGAGCTTGAATTGCATATAGAGCGTACGCCCCTCCACACTCGTTGTAAACGTCCCCGCATAGTCGGGAAGGATATTATTTAAAATTTAGCGCAAACTGTATTGGTATGATTACCTATTTGATGGCTGACGTAGTTTGAAGATCGCATGCATGGGGGAGTATTTCAAAAGATCGAGCGGTCGCGATTGGATCGTGGTCACCAGCCTCGGAATCATCAAAACTACGGTGAAGTCATGTGAAGAACGGGGGCCGTAGTCGGCTAGCGGACCCTAAGCAATGAACCCGGTCGCCCCCACTGCCGCGGGTTAGCGGGTTACGCGGGTTACGCTGACAATTTACTTAACCCCTTGTCAGAGGACATGAAGGCCGGAGTTACGGGCGCAACACCATTCGACGTGCCAATCCTCATGCGGCAATCTATTTCGTCGGCGCAAAGGAAGGCGGAACCTCGGTCACCGATTGCAGCGTCATCGTCGTCAAAACGTCGCTCTGAGGCCAGCATAAAACGCCCGAGGCCTTGCGGGGCTGAGCGATCGCGGGTCGGTGAAGGGATTGCCGCCGTTGGCGAAGTTCGGCACGGCAGTCGTGTCGAAGAAGGTCCCGTAAGTAT
>JBAQGU010000626.1:0-7588 GCA_049287975.1 Roseiarcus sp. | reverse complement strand
CCATCCACCGATGAATAAGGTATCTCCGTCATGGCCGGGCTCGTCCAGGCTCGTCCCGGCCATCCACGTCGTGATGTATGATCGCGGGCCGAGATGTGGCCTGGAGGGGTCATCGCAGAATCTTCCCAAAATCCTACGCTGAGGATTTAAGGCGGGCTCAGACCCCAACGCGCGCCTGAACCGGACGATGGTCGGGCGGGGCCTCCGGGTATAGGTTGCTATCAAACCCATTGGGAGGGGCCGGTAAATTGAGGAAAGCTGGGATACCCGTTCTCGCCGCCGAGGTCGCCGAATGAGGCGGCGCGAAGTGATCGCTCTGCTGAGCGGCGCGGTCGCCTGGCCATTCCGCGTATTCGCGCAGGAGGCGGGGCGGACCTATCGCATTGCCTATCTCGGGCCTGCGCCCCGAGGCATCCCGGCCCACCTCGCTTTTTTCGAAGCGCTGAGCAAGCTCGG
The DNA here is from genome assembly GCA_049287975.1 of Roseiarcus sp. Lineage (GTDB taxonomy): Bacteria > Pseudomonadota > Alphaproteobacteria > Rhizobiales > Beijerinckiaceae > Roseiarcus. The sequence goes on along the minus strand of JBAQGU010000626.1, from coordinate 7,132 downwards.
CTTCGTCGAGGGGAAGAATCTAGAAGTCGACGCCAGGGGGTTCGCACAACGGCCTGGGCAATTCGTGCAAGCCGCGGAGAAGCTCGTAAGGGCCAAGCCCGATCTGATCCTTTGCGGCGGCCCTGATGCTGGCAGGGCCGCGCAGCAAGCAACCAAGACGATCCCGCTGCTCCTCATTACCGACGATATGGCCGGCGAAGGCTTTGTCGCCTCGATCGCCCATCCTGGCGGCAACACGACCGGAATCAGCATTCGCTCGCCCGAACTCGATGGGAAACGGTTCGAAATCCTGCTTGAACTGATCCCGGGCGCGCGCGGCGTCGACGCCCTCGCCGGCAGCGACACGGCTAATGCAGGACATTTCCAGGCGCTGCGCGAGGAGGCGGGCGCACGTGGGGTCCAGCTCGTCATCCGTACGGTCAATGCCAATGAGGAGATCGCGCCGGCGATTGAAGCGGCGAAGGCCTCCGGAGCCGCCGGATTGAACGTGCTGGGCTCGGGGCTGCTCTTTGGCAATCGTCAGGTCATCATAGAGCGGACGGCGGCGCTCGGCTTGCCAGCGATTTATCAGTGGCCGGAGAATGTGCGCGAGGGCGGCCTCATCGGTTACGGCCCGAGCCTCGTACGCGTTTATGCCGACCAAATGTCTCGGCTGGCAGTCAAGATTTTGCGCGGAGCCAAGCCAGCCGATCTACCCGTCGAGCAACCAGATAAGTTCGAGCTGCTGATCAATCTGAAAACCGCGAAAGCGCTTCGGCTGACCGTGCCGCAGGCGGTCCTTGCTCAAGTCGACGATGTCGTCGAATGACGCGTTGCCTTTGTTGAGCGAATGACCGACTTCCACCCATCCCTCCGATAACGACTTGAGACCGGATGTCCGCTTCGGAGCGATGGCGATGATCAAGCGAGCGACCGCCAAGACCCCGACGCGGGCCTGAGAGACGATGCGCGAGACGGTTGCGCGGTGAATTTTGAGCAGTCCGGCAATTTCAGCGGGCGTCTTGCGCCCGGATGACACGGCTTCGACGATCTCTTTCTTTCGGCGATGGGAGCACATCACCTTCAATGGCGACTACATTTGGCCGACGGAACCGCCCCAACAGGCTTTCCGGCCCCTGCGGAATTCGCACTCAGAATTCCTCGATGCCGCTCAGCGCGGGATTTTGGGAAGATTCTGCGATGACCCCCTGGAGGAGAATTACGGATATTTCTTCCCAAAAATCGGATTGTCTGTTAGGTTCAATATTCTGTCTATCTGGATCGCTGCCCTCGATGAACGCCCCTACCGAACTGCATCGTAAAATCAGGGAACTGCCGGACGCGCTCGAAGCCATGCGGCGCGATGGATGGAATGCGGTCCCGCGGCGTCCAAAATGCGGCCGAAAGGGGCGGCCGGAGGCGAAAAATTTGGAAAGCATCAAAGGACGTTTGGAAACCTTGTAACCCTTTGAAATCCCACAAAACCGCCAAAGCTTTGTTTGGAAAAGCTTGGAGCCGGACACGCCACTTTTGGAGAAGCTTGGAAAAAGGCTTGGAGGACGCCTTTATTCCGCCGCGGTTGCTCCCCCCACCAACGGCCTCCGATCGAGCTGGATCGTCATTGCGAGGAGCGAAGCTGCGAAGCACCGGCTCACGTCGCCGCGCCCGGCTGCCTACGGCTCCAGCACGCTGTCCCAATATAGATAATCCATCCAACTCGAGTGGAGGTAGTTGGGTGGGAATAGCCGGCCGTTCTGGTGCAGGTCGTGCACCGTCGGCTGGTAGGGCTTGCGCTCGGGCCACATGCGGGCGACCTGCGGCAACAGGTCGGCCTTTCGCAGATTGCAGGCCGAACATGCCGCGACGACGTTCTGCCAGCTCGTGACCCCGCCCTTCGAGCGCGGGATCACGTGGTCGAACGTCAGTTCCTCCCGCTCGCCGCAATATTGGCAGGTGAAGCGGTCGCGCAGGAAGACGTTGAAGCGCGTGAAGGCGGGAAAGCGCGTCGGCTTGATATAGCTCTTCAGCGACACGACCGAGGGCAGCCGCATCTCGAACGAGGGACTGCGCACGCGCGTTTCGTATTCGGAAACGATATTCACACGATCGAGGAACACCGCCTTGACCGCGTCCTGCCAACACCAGATCGACAGCGGATAGTAGCTCAGCGGACGGAAGTCCGCATTGAGCACCAAGGCCGGACAGGTCTCCGGCGACACCGCTTGAACATGAACCGTCACACCGAGGCTCCGATCCCCCGCCGCGCACCGATCCCGGAACGAATCCGGCCATGCGCACAGTCTATTACGAGCGTGACGACCTTGTGAAGGGCAGGCCGCCACTCCCCTTGCGTCATCCGGCGCGCGCCTCGATCGCCTCCATATCGGCGTCCGAAAGGCCGAAATGATGGCCGACCTCGTGAATCAGGACGTGCGCGACGACCGCCCCCAGCGTGTCTTCGCCCTCACACCAGAAATCCAGCAGCGGCCGGCGGTAGAGCCAGATCATGTTGGGAAGAGCGCCCGTTTCGTCGGACGCCGACCGATGCGCCAGGCCCCGGCCGCGAAACAACCCGAGCAGATCGAATTCGCTGTCCGCGTCCATCTGCTGGAGCGTTTCGTCATCGGGAAAATCGACGACCTGAATGACGAGCCCCTCGCAGAGCTTGCGGAATGGGGCCGGCAGATCCGCGTAAACCGCCCGCGCGAGTTTGTCGATGTCATCGGCGGTGGGCGCGCGTGCATCCCAGAGATCGGCCGGCCTCGCGGGCTCCGTCATTTCAGTCGCATCCGTGATCGCCCTCGGTGGAAAGCCGCGCCTTAGACAAGCCCGAGGCGCCGGCGATGTCAAACCGCCCTCGCTGCGCCGCAACATCGCCGGCTGGCCCGCGGGAACCGGGTCAAGCCCCGCCCAGGCGCCGAAAGGGAACGCGCGGAAACGTTTCGTAAGGATTCAACCGCTATTGATATGTACACGTATAGGTTGCTCTCATGCGGAGGGGCGTGGAGATGATCGATCCAGTCGGCGCGGCGCCCAGCCGAGCGGAGACAGCCCGACGGGTGGCCATCCCGACGTTCGCGGCCGTGGCCGCCTCGGCAGTCGTGACCTCCCTCGCCACCGTCGCCTTGTCCGGCGCCGACGCGAGCAGGACGCTGACGGTCGGCGATTTTTGGAAAATCTCGTTCCCGATTGCGGTTTTTGCGCCGGCCTTGATCTGCCCGGTCCTGACCATGCACATGGCCAGACTGCTCCGGGATCTGCGACGGGCGCGCGACGAACTCCTCTGCATTGTCCAGAAGGACCCGCTCACGGGGTTGCTGAACCGTCGCGGCTTCGATCTCGCCGCCGACCGGGTTTTCGCCGAATCGCGCCGCTCCGGCGAGCCCATCGTGGCGCTCATGTGCGACATCGACATGTTCAAGGCGATCAACGACAAATACGGCCATGAATTCGGCGACCGGGCTCTCGAGGGGGTAGCCGAGGTCCTCCGAGCCTCGATTGGCGCGCGGACAGCGGTGTTGGGACGCCAGGGCGGCGAGGAGTTCGCGATCCTGTTGCCTGGCGCCGACTTCGCGGAAGGCATGGAAATCGCCGAGGTCGTTCGCGCCGCTTGCGCGGCGAATCGCTTCGAGAGCGAGGGCGTCGCGCCCCGAATCACGCTCAGCATCGGCGTCGCGGCCCAGGCGCCCTGGGGAGCCAATCCTCGGGCATTGCTGAGCCGCGCGGACGCCGCGCTGTACCAGGCCAAGCGAGAGGGGCGAAATCGCGTGGTCGCCGCCGCGAACCTGCGGTCTATCGCCCCCTCTCCCGCAAAGCCCGTCGAAGACGGGCGTCCTTCGGGCGCCCTATACGGGAGAGGGTTCGGTTGAGGGGCGTGAAATACGATGACTTCATCCGCCGTCATAGCCGGTCGAAGTCGGCATATTGTCCCGCTAGCTAGCGGGAGAACCGAAGCCGGAGCCTCAGGTTTCGAACGCGCGCGCGCGAATCGCCTCGAGTTGATCCAGGAAATGCCGCGTTCGCACCGAAATGCTGGCGTGCACCTTGACGGCGGACGCGGGAAACTCGCCGAGCACGCGCCGAAACGTATCGCGCGAAATCCGCAGCAACGTCGAATCTACGGACGCCCGAGCGCCGGCGCCGCGCATGACATCGACGATCAGCGCCGTTTCGCCGATCAGTGCGCCCGGCGCGACGCGGCGCTCTTCGCCGGCGGCGAACAAGGCGATTTCCCCCTCCAGCAGAAAATACGCCCCGTCCGCCGGCTCGCCCGCGGCAAACAGGGTCTGGCCCGCCTTCAATTGCCGCCTCTCGCAGGAAAAGGCGAGGAGCTGCAGCGCCTCGCGCGGAAGCAGGTTAAATGGCCGCGTGCCCGACAGGCGCCGAACGTCGCTCTCGAGACTCATGCCGCGGCGCTCCTCCTCCCGCGCTCAAGGCAATAGCTTGTAGCCGCCCCCGTCGGTGACGAGCAGCCGGGATTCGGCCGGGTTGTCCTCAATTTTCTGGCGCAAACGATAAATATGCGTCTCCAAGGTGTGCGTAGTCACATTCGCGTTATAGCCCCAGACATCGCGCAACAAAGTCTCGCGCGGCACGCTCTGCCGCTCGGCGCGGTGCAGGAAGCGCAGAATCGCCGCCTCCTTCTCGGTCAACCGCAACTTGGCGCCCTTGGGGTCGAGGAGCGTCTTGGTGGCCGGACGAAAAGTATAGGGCCCGATCTGGAATTCGGCCTCCTCGCTGGCTTCGTGCTGACGCATCTGCACGCGAATCCGCGCCAGCAATACGGCGAACCGGAACGGCTTGACGATGTAGTCGTTGGCGCCAGCCTCGAGCCCGAACACGGTGTCGGCGTCCGAATCACGCCCCGTCAGCATGAGAATCGGCCGCTTGAAGCCTTCCGCGCGCAGTTGCTTGACCGCTTCGCGCCCGTCCATGTCAGGCAGGCCCACGTCCATGATGACGATGTCGGGAGGCGCTTCCGAGATCGCCTGCCGCGCCGCAGCGACGCTGTCCGCCTGCGCGACCGAGAACTCTGCGTGAAGCGCCAGTTGCTCGCAAAGAGCTTGGCGCAAATCGGAATCGTCGTCGACGATGAGGACTTGTCGCGTCTGAGTCATGGGGCTCCGCGTCTCGAGAAATTGGTGGTGTCCCCTCATATAGTGTGTTTTCGCGCGCCGCGCGAATTTGCGTGCGGGCGAGGACCCGGCCATCGCGAGAATTTCCCGGCTTCGCCGCCTTCCCGCCGCAATGGCCCCGAAATGCCCGAGCGTATTCATCGCCTGGTCACCATCCGCGAGTCATATCGGAGCGTCGGGGGCGCGAGGGAAGAGGAGTAGCGGAATGACGCCCGCTCGATCCAATTGGCAGCTTGCGCTCAACCGCTTCGGCTATGGCGCTCGTCCCGGCGACGGCGAGCGCGCAGGGGATCCGAAGGACGCGTTGCTAGCCGAACTCGAGACGCCCCGCGGCGCACGAATCGAAAATGTCGAGTTGCGGTCGACCCCGCAAATCCTGCAAGACGTCTACGCCTACGAGGTGCGCCGGAAAATGGAGCGCGAAGCCGCCGCCCTGGCCGCGCTCGCGGGATCGGCGATGCCGGCCCCCGAAGTTGCAGCCCTTCTCTTTCCAGCCGCCTCGCCCGCGACCGGCGCTGAGATGGCGGCCGCGGGATCCATGACCTCCGGGGCGGCGGTGAAGCCGGAAACGCCACCCCAGCAGACAGCCTTTCGCGCCGACGCGCGGGCCCGGCTCGCGCAGGCCTGTGCCGCGCCGGTCGGCTTCGTCGAGCGTCTGGTCGCGTTCTGGTCGAATCACTTTTGCGTATCGGTCGCCAAGGGCCCGATCGGCCGCGGCGCGGCGGGCGCGTTCGAGCGCGAGGCGATTCGTCCCTATGCGCTCGGGCGATTCGCCGATATGCTGCTCGCGGTCGAGCGGCATCCGGCGATGTTGAATTTCCTCGACAATCAACAGTCGATCGGCCCGAATTCCCAGGCGGGGCACAACAACAAGTCCGGTCTCAACGAGAATCTCCCGCGCGAAATCCTGGAGCTCCACACGATGGGTGTCGGCTCGGGCTATACCCAGGCCGACGTCACGCAGCTCGCCTACATCCTGACGGGTTGGACGATCGTAGGCCGCGAAGGCAAGCTGGGCGAACCCGGAACCTTCGTCTTCAACGCCCACGCCCACGAGCCGACCGCGACGACGCTGCTCGGCCGCCTCTACATGCAGGAGGGCGTCAAGCAGGGCGAGGCGGCGCTGGCGGACATCGCGCGCGAGGGCGCGACGGCGAACCATATCGCCTTCAAGTTCGCACGCCATTTCGTCGCGGATACGCCCGATGCGGGCCTGGTTCAGCGGCTCGCCAAGGTCTTCCGCGAGACCGACGGCGATCTGGCGGCGCTCGCTCGCGCGATCGTGAACGAGGAGACCGCGTGGAGCGCGCCGCCGACCAAGATTCGCAATCCGTGGGAATTGACCGTCGCCGCCTATCGCGCGTTCGGTCGCACCCCCGAAGATCCGGGTCCGGCGCTGAACGCGCTCAATCTGCTCGGCATGCCGCTGTGGCAGCCTGGAGGCCCCAACGGCTTCAGCGATGAATCCGCCGCCTGGACGTCGCCCGAGGGGATGAAGACTCGGCTTCAGCTCGCCGCCCAGTTCGCCCATCAGATCAAGGATGCGCCGGAGCCGCTCGAACTGGTCGACGACATTCTCGGTCCGAACGCGTCCGCCGCGACCCGCGAGACAGTGGCGCGCGCCGAGAGCCGGGAGCAGGCCTACGCGTTGCTCCTTCTGTCGCCCGAATTTCAACGGAGATGACCATGTCGCCTTCCGCGCCCCCACATCTGAGCCGTCGCGGCCTGCTCGGCGCGGCCGGCGCGACTTTCGCCTCCGCTTCGATCCCGCGTTGGGCGAGCGCCGCGGCCGCGCGCGATCCGCGCCTCGTCGTCGTAATCCTGCGCGGCGCCCTCGACGGCCTCTCGGCCGTCGCGCCGATCGGCGATCCGAACTACGCCGAACTGCACCGTGAGCTGGCGCTGCGCTGGGACGGTGAGCATCCTGCCCTTCGGCTCGACGATTTCTTCGGCCTCAATCCGGCGATGATCAATTTCGCGCGACTCTACGACGAAAAACAGGCGATGATCGTCCATGC
>JBAQGU010000625.1:0-3301 GCA_049287975.1 Roseiarcus sp. | reverse complement strand
ATGATGAAGCTGTCGACCGCTGTTGAAGTCGACCACGATCACTCGGCCGTTCATGCTGACCTTGGTGTAGGGCCGCTTCTCGCCGTCGCGACTGGGCGCCACCCGATCGCGCCTGGCCACGAGATCCTGGCGGGGCGGTTCCGGATTGGACCGCGCGCCGAGGCCTCCGCCACCGAGTTGATTGGCGATTTTGTTGATCGTCGACGCGTTGTCGCGAATGAAACGTCTCGCCGCCGCGTCTTCCCGTCGCGGACCGTCGGATTTGGAAATGATTTCTATCATGGCGCCGCCGAGTCCTGTTCCACTGGTTTTCCTCCCCCGGTTCGTGTCTGAACTCGGGTGCGGTCGTCGTGAGCCGCGCCCGCATCTGTCGCGCGATCAATATCCAGCCCGCTCCTCCTCACCGGCTACAGCAATTCCGCGCCGCCGCCCCGCGCGGGACCCGCCGTCGGATCGTAGTCGTCGGGCTTTTTGGCGATGAGGGTCTGCGTCGTCAGGATCAGGCCCGCGACCGAGGCGGCGTTGCGCACCGCGCTGTAACAGACCTTCACGGGATCGATGATGCCGGACTTGACCATGTCGACGGATGCGCCGGTGCGCGCGTCGAAGCCGTACCCGTTCCTGCTCTTGGCGGCCTTCGCCACTTCCGCTTCGCCGTCCCTGCCGGCGTTGGCGGCGATGTAGAACAGCGGCCGACTGAGCGCGCGTTGCAGCAACTCGGCGCCCTTTCGCGCACTCCCCTCCAGCCTTTGGATCGTATCGTCGAGTTGCGGCGCGATCTTCAACAGCGCGATGCCGCCGCCGGGCACGACGCCCTCTTCGATCGCGGCCCGGGTCGCGTTGATGGAATCCTGAATCAGCTGCGTCCGACGCTTCTGCTCTACCGGCGTGGCGCCGCCCGCCAGAATCATAGCCGTGCCGCCGGACAATTTGGCGATGCGCTCCTGAAACTTGTCGCGCTCGATATTTTCCGGAGCAGCCTCATACTGCCGCATCACCTGTTCCCGGCGCGCGCTGACCTTTCTGGGCTCTCCGCGGCCCGCGGTTATCAGTGTCTTGGTGGAGGAGATCCGCACTTGGCGCGCCGAACCGAGGTACGACAGTTCCGCATTCTCTATTCGTCCCCCGAGATCGACCGAAACGACTTTCCCGCCCGTGGCGATAGCGATGTCCTCCAACATGGCCTTGCGCCAATGGCCATATTCCGGGGGGTGGATCGCCGCCACTTTGAAGTTGGTCTTTTCGCGTCGCGACAGCAACTGCATGATGACGGGAGGCGCAACCTCCTCCGCAATAATCAGCAGCGGACGACCGCTCTTTTCGATCATCGAGAGGACGCCGTTCAGCTGATCCGTCGTCACGATCTTGTGGTCCGTCATCAGGATGAACGGATCATCGAGGACGACCTGCATCCGCTCGACATCGGTCACCATGTGATGCGAGAGATAGCCCCGCTCGAACGCCATCCCTTCGACGACTTCCAGGGTCGTCTCGACGGTCGCTCCAAACTCCACCGCTACGATGCCGTGATTGCCGGCGCGCTCGAACGCCTCCGCGACCATCTGGCCCAACGCCGCGTCGTTGGCCGCGATGCTGGCTACCGCGCGAAGCCCGCCCACGCCGTCCACCGTGGCCGCCGCGGACTTCAGCAACTTGATGGTCTCCGTAACCGCGATCTCCAGACCCTCCACCAACTCGACCGGGTTGGCGCCAGCGGCGAGCAACTCGAGGCCGTCCTGGACAAGCACGTCCGCGAGCACCGTCGCCGTCGTCGTACCATCGCCGGCAACCTCGTTGGTCTGCTTGGAAACCTCGCGCAACACCTGCGCACCCATGTTCTCGAACGGATCCTCCAGCTCGATTTCGCTCGCGATGTTGACGCCGTCCCGGGAGACGATTGGTGTGCCGATCGGGCGATCGATGATCGCATTCATGCCTTTGGGCCCGAGAGTGCCGCGCACCGCCTTGGTGAGTTTGGCGACGCCGCGGCCGAGCGCCTCGCGGGCTGCCTGATCGTGCAACATGATCTTCGCCATGGGAAACTCTCGCTCGCTTCAATAGAAATACGGGGATGAACCGATAACTCAGGGCGAAGTCGATTCTTCGACGGTACGCGAGCGTGATTTCAGCGGCGTATCCAGATCGAAGCGCGCCGCAAGGAGCCCCCGACACAGAGCGCCGTTGAATTCGGCGTTGACGCCGACGCGACGGATCGAAGAGAGATAGCGCGAGAGGGTTTCACTGTTCAGTTTCGCCCCCTCGGCGGTCACGAAGGCCCGCGCGTCGGGTCGGAGCGGACCCACCACGCCACGCCGGTCGAGATAACGCCGAACCAATTTCGCGCCCTCCGCGTCGAGCGGCACGGTCTCGAGTTCCCCGATCGTCACTGCGATCAGTGTCTCGCTCGAATGGCCGGCGGCGAGGAGATGGCTGAGCAGCGCCGATTGGCGGCGCTGGAACGCTTTCACGAGAAACGTCCGGCGCACCTCTTCGACGTCGCCATCGGCCTCCTCGCCGAACGTGTCCTGGAACGACAGGCCTTTCGCGAGCCCCGCGTTGATCTTGTCCGCGTACATATGCTCGCCCAGCACAACCTCGACTCCCTCGACCCAGGGAAGCGCGCCAACAGCCCTGCGCATATCGTCGGCCATCAGAAACGAGAAGTTCGCCGCGCACCAATAGGTTGGCAATCGGAACCCGATGTGGACGCGATTGTTCGCGTCCACGTCGGCTTTCGTGACGAAGTTCAACTCCGTCACGGACTCGTCCAACTCAGGATCCATCACGCCGTCCAGACAGGACCATACCTGCCGCCGACGGGCCTGCAATTCGTCGTCCGGCCCTGCTGCGTGAAGACCCATCCTCGTCACTCCGCGGCTTGGGCGGACGCAGCGAGGTGATCATAGCCGCCCGCGGCCCTTATCTTTTGCTTCTGCGCCTCGACGTCGACTCCGTAGAGCCGCGCCGCATTGAGGCCCAGGATCTTCTTCTTGGTCTCGAGTGTCAGGACCGAGCCCGTCTCCTTCGACTCCGCCTCGGGAATCTCGTAGGCCATGAATTTGTCGATCAGCCACTTCGGCGTCCAGATGCCGTAGTCACTGCCGAAGAGCAGCTTGTCCGGCCCCAACCAGAACAGCAACTCGGAAATGACATGGCCGAAATAGCCGGGCCGCGTGTGAATGAACGGCAGCGCCACCGCGAGGCCGCCATAGACGTTGGTCTCCTGCGTCGCGATCCAGCAAAAGTCGTCGAGCCGCGGCGGACCGCAATGCTCCACGATGAAATTCAGATCCTGGAACGA
>JBAQGU010000624.1:0-2714 GCA_049287975.1 Roseiarcus sp. | reverse complement strand
CTCATCGGGAAGCTGAACGTGACTTCGGTGTTCGCCTGATTGCGCACGACGACGGACGCCGTGGCCGACTTCTTGAGCGCGTTGATGCCGGCGTTACCGAGTTCAGCCTCCGCGAAACAGCCTTGCGGCAGACAGAACGCAAATCGGCCCGGGATCGGTTCGCCCTTCTCGGGGAGCAGCCGAAAACCAGGGCTCAAGAGAAAACCCAACGGCAGAACAAACCGCGCGAAACGGTGCTCCTCGCCGATCTGATACACGGCGATGATCAAGGTCGGCGGCTGGTCCACCACCTGACCAAATTCTCGCTGCGTCAGACACACTTCCTTGCCGCCCTGGTCTTTGTTGCACTGCTTTGTCCACTGCGGCTGCAGCCCGACGAGCTCGAGCTTCACCGGTCCGGCCGCCGCCGCCTGGCCGGGAGCCGCCGGTTTCGTCGCCTGGGCGAGAGCCGCATCGTCGCCCATTATTGCCGCGGCCGCGAAGGCCATGGCGGCCATGCGCACAAAGGGGAAGGTCATCAAGCGTCCTTTCAGTCGGTAGAGAGCGGCCTTCACTCGCGGCATCGTTCACGCTCCCGCGACGACTTCGCGACGCGGGACACAAGTCGCCCAACGCCGTCTCGGCGCCCTCTTTCCATATCCGCCGAGACAATCCAACAAGAATCTCGGCGCGGATCGCCGAGAGCCGAAAAGCCCCCTCTCCCGCCTCGCGGGGAAGGGTCGGGGTGAGGGCAAGGCCACGATTCCGACCGTGTATCGGCCTCCATCCGGCGCGATAGCCCCTGGAAAGACGGACGTCTTTCGACGCCCTCCGGCGCTGCGTCCCCGTCGAGCGTTTCCAGCGACGCGCGGGCGCACTAAGATGAAGGAATGACGCTCACGTCGATTCGTTGCTTGCTGGCGCTCGCCGCGCTGGCGGCCATGCCAGCCTCGACGGGGGCGCAGACCGCGCCGCCCACGCATGGGATCGCCATGCATGGCGAGCCCGAGTTGCCCCCGGATTTCAGCCATCTTCCGTACGCCGATCCCGACGCGCCCAAGGGGGGACGGCTCAATCTGGCCTATCTCGGCGCCTTCGACAGCCTCAACCCTTACAACATCAAGGCGTTTTCTACCGCCCAGGGACTCAACGGCAATGTCTATCAAACGCTGATGGCGCGCTCGGCGGACGAGCCTTTCACGATGTACGGCCTGATCGCGCGCTCGATAGAGACCGACGACGCGCGCGATCGCGTCGTGTTTCACCTCGACCCGCGAGCGCATTTTTCGGACGGCGCTCCGATCAGGGCCGCCGACGTGCTGTTCACATTCAATCTGCTGAAGGAAAAGGGCCGACCGCAGCAACGGGCTGCGATTTCGGCCGTCAAGTCGATCGACGCGCCCGACGACGAAACCGTTCGGATGGATCTGACCGGCGCGAACGATCGGGAACTGCCGCTGACGCTCGCCTTGATGCCGGTGCTGTCCCCCGCGCATACCGACGCCGCGCATTTCGAGGATCAGACGCTGGTCCTGCCCGTCGCCTCGGGTCCTTACCGCGTCGCGGAGGTTCAGCCGGGGCAGCAGCTCGTTCTCCGCCGTGACCCCGATTATTGGGCGCGCGACCTGCCGATCTCGCGCGGGCTCTATAATTTCGACGAGATCCGTATCGACTATTACCGCGACGCGACCGCGATGTTCGAGGCGTTCAAGGCGGGCCTCTACGATTTTCGCGTCGAGGACAACCCGGCGGGCTGGCTGAGGGGCTACGACTTCCCCGCCGCGCGGGACGGACGGGTGCTCGAGCACGCATTTCCGGTCGGCCTTCCCAAGGGCATGTCCGGCTTCGCCTTCAACACGAGACGTCCGATCTTCGCCGACCCGCGGGTGCGCGAGGCATTGGCGACCATGTTCGATTTCGAATGGATCAACGCCAACCTCTATGACGGCGCCTACAAACGCTCGCGCAGCTTCTTCGACGAAAGCGAGCTCTCCTCGGCGGGTCGGCCCGCGACGCCGCGGGAGCGCGCGCTGCTCGCTCCCTTTCCCGGCGTCGTGCGCGAGGACATCCTCGAGGGCAAATGGGCGCCGCCAGTCTCCGACGGCTCCGGTCGCGACAGGGCGTTGGCGCGCCAGGCCCTGGACGAGCTGAAGGCCGCGGGCTGGGCGCTGACGGAAGGGACGATGCGCGACCCGCGCGGCGAGCGCCTAGCGTTCGAAATCCTGGTCAAGACGCGGGAGGAGGAGCGGCTGGCGCTGGTCTATTCGCAAAGCCTGGCCCGCATCGGCGTCGTCGCTACGGTGCGGCTGGTGGATGAGGTGCAATACGACCGCCGTCGCGACAATTTCGATTTCGAAATGACGATCGGTTCGTGGCCCGCCTCGCCCTCGCCGGGCGCCGAGCAGCGCAACCGCTGGGGTTCCGCCTCGGCCGACCTCCACGGTTCCTACAACCTGACCGGTGCGACCTCGCCGGCGATCGACGCGATGATCTCGGCGATGCTGGTCGCGCGCGAACTCGACGAGTTCGTCGCCGCCGTTCGCGCGCTCGACAGGGTCCTGCTGTCCGGCTTCTACATCGTGCCGCTCTACTATGCGCCGGACCAATGGATCGCCTATTCCTCGCGCCTGGGCCGACCCGAGCGGACGCCCCTGTTCGGGGCCAATTTCGATACCTGGTGGAGTCGCGCGCCATGAACGCGGGTCCCGACCCTGCCGGCGCGCTGAGCGAGTTGC
>JBAQGU010000623.1:0-3684 GCA_049287975.1 Roseiarcus sp. | reverse complement strand
GGGCGGAGGCGACGGCCTTCGGCGCCGGCGGGGCGGCCGATTCGGCGAAGCGATCGTGCGGCGTCTCGTCGAGCGCGATATCGACCCCCGCCTCGATCCACCAGCGCAACGCCTCCTCCGCACGTCGCGCGGTGAGGTCGGCAGGGGCGCGGGGCGGATTCATGAGCGGGCCGAGAAAGGAGCGGGCCCTCCCCTAGCATGCGGCCCGATCCCGGCGAACCCTCCCTTGACGATTTCGTCGCGCCACCGGCTATTGGGACTCGAGTTCTGTTGACGCGTGCTATTGTGCGGCAAAGAATATTAGGGAGCCGAGAGAATGCCCGGCGAAGCTGAACTGCCCGCCCGCGAGGCGATGGATTTCGACGTCGTGATCGTCGGCGCGGGCCCCGCCGGGCTCGCCGCGGCGATCCGCCTCAAGCAGAGCGACGCCGACCTCAACGTCGTCGTGGTCGAGAAGGGCTCAGCGGTCGGCGCGCATATTCTCTCGGGCGTGGTGATCGATCCGATCGGGCTCGATCGGCTGCTGCCGGACTGGCGGCAGGATCCCGAGCGGCCGCTGAAGACCCCGGTCGTCGAGGACCGGTTCATGGTGCTGGGGCCATCGGGCGGCATCAGGCTGCCGAACTGGCCGATGCCGACGCTGATGAGCAACCATGGCAATTTCATCGGCTCCCTCGGCGCCGTGACGCGTTGGCTGGCTGCGCGCGCCGAAGCGCTCGGCGTCGAAATCTATCCCGGTTTCGCCGCGGTGGAAGTTCTCTACGGCGAAATGGGCGAGGTCGTCGGCATCGCGACGGGCGACATGGGCGTCGGGCGCGACGGCAACCCGAAGGACAATTTCGTCAGGGGCATGGAGCTGCGCGGCAAATATGTCCTGATGGGCGAAGGCGCGCGCGGATCGCTGACGAAACAGCTCGTCGCCCAATTCAAACTCGACGCCGGCCGCGAGCCGCAAAAGTACGGCATCGGCCTGAAGGAGATCTGGCAGGTCGACGCCGCACGCTTCTTGCCGGGCCGCGTGCAGCATAGTTTCGGCTGGCCGCTGGGACGCGGCACGGGCGGCGGCTCGTTCCTGTACCATTACGACGATCGCCTGGTCTCGGTCGGCTTCGTCGTCCATCTCAACTATTCCAATCCGTATCTTTCGCCATTCGACGAGTTCCAGCGCTTCAAGACGCATCCCTTGATTCGCGAGACGTTCGAGGGCGGCAGACGGCTTGCTTATGGCGCCCGCGCGATCACCGAGGGCGGCTGGCAATCCGTGCCGAGACTCACCTTCCCCGGCGGCGCGCTGATCGGCTGCGCCGCTGGTTTCGTCAACGTGCCGCGCATTAAGGGTTCGCACAATGCGATCCTGTCGGGCATTCAGGCGGCCGACGCGGCCGCCGCCGCGATCGCGGTGGGCCGCAAGAGCGACGAACTGACGGATTACGAGGAAGGCTGGCGCGATTCCGAGATCGGACGCGACCTGCGCAAGGTGCGCAATGTCAAGCCGCTCTGGAGCAAGCTCGGCCTCGCCCTAGGCGTCGGCCTGGGGGGCTTCGACATGTGGACCAACGAGCTTCTCGGCGCCTCGCTGTTCGGCACTCTGAAGCACGGCAAGCCCGACAGCGACACCCTGACGCCGATCGCCGACGCCAAGCCGATCGCCTATCCCAAACCCGATGGGAAAATCTCGTTCGACAAAGCCTCGTCGGTCTTTCTGTCGAACACCAATCACGAGGAGGATCAGCCGGTCCACTTGAGGCTGCGCGATCCCGCCGCGCCGATCCGCGACAATCTCCCGAAGTACGGCGAGCCCGCGCGGCTCTACTGCCCGGCGGGCGTCTATGAGGTCGTCTACGCCGACGAGGCAAAGCGGACCGATCCGCGCTTCGTCATCAACGCGCAGAATTGCGTCCATTGCAAAACCTGCGACATCAAGGACCCCGCGCACAACATCGATTGGGTCCCGCCCGAGGGCGGCGGGGGACCGAACTATCCGGACATGTGAACCGTGGTGGCAGGGGATGAGCGCACCCTTCCGATGCCGTCATTCGGACTCGGAAGTGTGCGCCGCGCATGCGGCGCGATCCAGGCCGTGGTCAATCGCGCCAAATCGGACGGGTCGGAGAATTGGCCGTCAATTCGCGGCTGTCGCAACCGCACAGCTTTTCTTATGCAGACGCGCGCATCGCACCTTGAGAGAGTGCTTCGCGCCACTCGCTCGGCTATCATTCTCTCCGAGCCGGTTGCTTCCGGCATAGCCAGTCAGTCTTGGACCATACCCGGCCAGGAAAAGCGCCGCAGCGCCCCTCTCGATGGCCCTCGCAGTCTCGGGCTCGAGCGTATCCAGCTGTATATCGAGCTCGGCGGCGACGGCAGCCAAACCGAACGCGCGACAAAGAGGCGACAACGGTCGCTAGAGGGATCGGGGTTGGTTGAGAACATCTCTAGTCATAAGTCGATCTCCTGAATGAAGAGACAAGCAGCCGTTTTCGCCTCGTCAGTTTGCGGCGCCGGGCGCCGCCCGGGCATCGTTGACGTATTGGCCCCAAATCGCCGTGCACGCGTCGTAGCAATTTGACGAATTCAGGGTTTCGCCATCGGACAACGGGAGTGAAACCCCGAGGGATTCCCAATAACCGTCGGTCGCCGACAAATCCTTCCACGACGCCGCCGCGAAGCTGGCAACGGCGACGACAACCATGATCGCGATTACAAGGGCGAACCGCGGTTTATCGAAATTGACTCCAACATTCATCATCTGCGTGGCCAAAGCGCTCGGGAGCGGGGAACACTCACACAATGAGCATTTGCTCGTGCGAGGTCTTCCAGCAAAAATGCACAAATTGTGGAATCACACGATCATCAAGGCCGCGGAGCGCCAAACGATTCCGCCATGTGTCGTACGTTCAGAGCCATCCCGCTGCGCTCGATCCCCTCGTCTCGCCAGAGCACGTCGCTGCCGCATGTTTGCCGCAACTAGAAGCCACGTTGAGCCGTTTTCGATTGAAGGGATCTTGCAATGACGAAGATGCGCGCGATGGTCGTTAAAAAGGCTGGCGGACCGCTTCAGGCGGAAGAGCGGGACATTCCGGTCCCTGGGCCGCAGGAAGTGCGAATTCGCGTCCAGGCCTGCGGCGTCTGCCACAGCGATTCGGTGACGGTCAAAGGCCTTCTTCCAGGCATCCCGTACCCCCTCGTTCCCGGTCACGAGGTAATCGGCCTGATCGACGCGATCGGAGAGGGGGTCCAAGGCTGGAGCGTCGGCGCCCGCGTCGGCGTCGGCTGGTTCGGCGGCTCCTGCGGCTATTGCCGCCGCTGCCGGCGTGACACCGCTTTCGCCTGCGAAAACGTGCATGAGGCGACCGGGGTGAGCCGCGACGGCGGCTATGCCACGCATATGATCGCCCACGTCTCCGCGGTCGCCCACGTGCCGGACGATCTCGATGCGGTCGCGTCGGCGCCGCTGCTCTGCGCGGGCGTGACGACCTTCAACGCGTTGCGCCACACCGGGGCCGGACCCGGTGATCTCGTCGCAGTCCACGGCGTCGGCGGCCTCGGGCATCTGGGCCTGCAGTTCGCGGCGCGGCAGGGCTTTCGCACGGTCGCGATCAACCGCGGCCGCGACAAGGAGGACCTGGCGCGAAGCCTCGGCGCCAGCGACTACGTCGACAGCGCCGCCGAGGACCCGGCCAAGGC
>JBAQGU010000622.1:0-2035 GCA_049287975.1 Roseiarcus sp. | reverse complement strand
TGTTTCTGCGTGTCGCCTAACTAAGCCGTAGTTGGCAACTCTTGGGTTGCTTCGCTGGCGCTCGCAATGACGGATAGGGCGCTTGTTTGCTGACAGACGCTGAGTGGATGCACGGGGAGATTTATATGCCGAACGAAGACGAACGCCGCCGAAGCGCGGACTCGCTCCCGCACAATCACTTTAAGCAGGCGTTGCTCGATGGGCGCCAGCAGATCGGCCTGTGGTGCAGCCTTCCCGGCCCTTATGTCGCCGAGGCGATGGCCGGGTCCGGTTTCGACTGGATGCTGTTCGACACCGAGCATTCGCCCGGCGATCCGGTGACGGTTCTGGCGCAACTGCAAGCCGTGGCGCCATATCCGGTTTCGCCTGTCGTCCGGCCGGCGAGCAACGATGCCGTGCTGATCAAGCGCTTTCTCGATATCGGCGCGCAGACGTTGCTGATCCCCTATGTCCAGAATGTAGCGGAGGCGAAGGCGGCCGTCGCCGCGATGCGCTATCCCCCCGCCGGGATCAGGGGCGTCGCGGCTTCGACCCGCGCGACGCATTTTGGCCGCGTCGCCGACTACGGCAAACGCGCCCATGAGCAGCTCTGCCTGCTCGTGCAGGTAGAAACCCGCGCCGCGCTCGACCAACTCGCAGGAATTGCGAACGTCGATGGCGTCGATGGGGTTTTCATCGGCCCCGGCGATCTGGCCGCGAGTCTCGGGCACGTCGGGGCGCCCGGACATCCCGAGGTTCAGAGCGCGATCGAAGACGCCATCGGCAGAATTCGCGCCTGCGGCAAGCCGGCGGGAATCCTCACCGCGGACATCGCCTACGCCAAGCGCTGCATCCAGCTCGGAACGACCTTCACGGCCGTCGGCGCCGATGTCGGCATTCTCGCGCGCGCGACAGAGAACCTCGCACGACAGTTCCGCTCGACGTGACGCTTATATAATACAAGACAGGAATCCCTTCCTCGCGGGGTAGGGAGCGCGCCCGGCTGACATCCAGTCGGTTTCTAAGGCGAGGCCCAAAAGCAGGCGCTACCCCTTCAGCTTCGTCATGCGCGGGCTTGACCCGCATCCAAGGCCGATGTCCGCATCATAATCACCGAAGGAGCTGCCTGGACGCCCGGCTCGAGGCTCTGGAGGCGCTCGCCAGGCAGCACGGCCAAGCGTTGCTTCACGGCATGCTGCGTCCAAGGCCGCCGAACTCATGAGATGAAGGGCGGCGGCGCGGTCGAAAGATGGAGGAAGCGATGAACCGCAGCGAAGTTCTGATCGTCGGCGCTGGCCCCACCGGGCTGGTGCTCGCGCTCTGGCTCACGAAGCAGGGCGTCGAGGTTCGGATCGTCGACAAGACCTCGGAGGCGGGGACCACGTCGCGGGCGTTGGCGGTCCAGGCGCGGACGCTGGAACTCTATCGCCAGCTCGATCTCGCCGACGAGGTCGTCAAACGCGGCCACAAGACGCCCTCCGTCAATCTGTGGGTCAAGGGCAAGAACGCCGCCCACCTACATTTCGAAAACGTGGGCTCGGGACTGACGCCGTACCCCTTTCTGCATATCTTCCCGCAGGACGAGCACGAACGCCTGCTCATCGAACGCCTCGAGGCTCTCGGCGTCTTCGTCGAGCGCGACACCGAACTCCTGGGTTTCAAAGACAAGGGCGAATTCGTCGTCGCGCGGCTCCGCCGCCGTGATGGAACCGAAGAGGGCTGTGAAGCCAGTTACATCGCGGGATGCGACGGCGCCCGCTCGTCTGTGCGACAGACGATCGGCGTTGGTTTTCCAGGCGGCACGTACCGGCATCTGTTCTACGTGGCCGACGTGGAGGCGGAAGGTCCGACTATCGACGGAGACCTGCACGTCGACTTGGACGAGTCGGATTTCCTCGCGGTTTTTCCCCTGGCGGGAGAAGGGCGGGCCCGGCTGATCGGAACGGTGAGGGACGAGCGGGCGGAACATGCCGACACGCTGAAATTCGAGGACGTCAGCGATCGCGCGATCCAGAATCTCGGGGTCCAGGTGCGTCGACTGAACTGGTTTTCGAGC
>JBAQGU010000621.1:0-6076 GCA_049287975.1 Roseiarcus sp. | reverse complement strand
GGTCGCAGCGAGCCGCGACTGGCTCAATCCGCGACGCGCGGAGCGGATCGCTCGCGACGCGCGCGAGCAGGCGATCGTCGCCATCGCCCGCACCTGTCCCCCGCGGGAACTCGCAGAACTCGTGGCGCGGCAGCGCAAGAGCGGGGCATTGACCGTGGCTCTGCTGATGCGCGCACTGGTCAGCGGCGATTCCGGTCTGTTCCGGCAGACGCTGGTCGAAATGTCCGGGCTGCCCGAGGGTCGCGTCGCCGGCTTCCTTCGCAATTTTCGTGGACAGGGCTTCGCAGCGCTCTACGCCAAGGCAGGCTTGCCCGGCCATTTCCTGCCCGCGTTCCGCGCCGCGCTCGGCGTCCTCGCCGACGGCGCAAGCCCGCGCGACAACCAGATCTCGCACAATTTGACCATGCGCTTGATTCGCGCGTGCGAAAAACTCGCCGACCCGAATCTCGCGCCGATTCTGTCGATGCTGTGGCGCTTCGCCTGCGAGAGCGCGCGCGATGACGCGCAGGAGTTCGTGGCCGACGCCGCCATGCAGGAGACGGTCCTGTCGGTACGGCAGGTCGAACACGAGGTCATCGAACAGGAAGCCTCGCCGCCCATCGTGCTCGACAACGAAGCCCCGGGCGAGAATTTCGCGCCGCCCGTCGAATTGGAGCTCGACGCGCCCGTCGAATTGGAGCCTGCGCCGCCCGAGAAGGTCCCGGACGCGGCGTGAGGCGGCGAACTCATGACGAAGTTGAAAGCGCAGCGCCTATTTCCGGGCCACGGGGTGGCCGCCACGCTTCTTCACGCCACCTCAACCCTGGCGCCGCCGGAGCGCGCGCTTTTGATCGCCCGCGCCAGAACCTCCGGGCTCTGCGCGCCCGAAACTGCAAAGCGGGAGGCGAAGATGAAGAAGGGAACGCCGGTGACGCCGATTTCCTGAGCTTCGGCAATTTCCGCCCGAATCGCCGCCACGTCGCCATCCCCAGCGAACCTCCGTTCGACGGCCTCGGCGTCCATGCCGCATTGGCCGGCGATTTCGGCCAGCACGCTCCGGTCGCCAATGTCGCGTCCGTGCTCGAAATAGGCGGAGAACAGTCGCTCGACCACTTCGTCCTGCACTCCGCTCGCCGCGGCCCATCGGATCAGCCGATGCGCATCGAGCGTATTGGGGGAGCGGGAGATCGCCTCGAAATCGAAGTCGATGCCGACCTCCGCGCCCACCGCCCGGAGGCGGGCATGGACTTCGGCGAGGCGGGCGTCGTCGCGAAACTTGGCGCGCATGTAGGCGCGGCGGTCGAGACCCTGGGAAGGGATCGTCGGATCGAGCTGAAAGGGACGCCAGCGCACCGCGACCACAGCTTCGTCCGACTGCGCGAGCGCCGCCTCGAGCCGCCGCTTGCCGACGTAGCACCAGGGACAGACGACGTCGCTGACGACTTCGATGTTCATCTCGCTCGGTTCGGCTTCCATTTCGCTCTCCAATTACGGGGTCCCATGCATTTAGGCAGCGCCAAAGACAATTTCATCGGCTGTTCGGCCGCAATCGCCTCTGAGCGAGCGAGGATGTTCGCGTCGGTTCAACCGATGGCCCCGCGAAGCTTCGCCGCCCGGCCATGGCCTCTTCCGCCGGCGCGGCCTATATAGGCCCGCGGTGAATGGCGGAGTGGGCGGATGGGCGTGCTGGTCAACGGCGAGTGGCGGGTCGACGGCAAGTTCCCGGCCGACCCGGGGACCGGCCATTTCATTCGGCCGGATACCTCGTTCCGCAACTGGATCACGCCCGACGGCGCGCCTGGACCGACCGGGAAAGGCGGCTTCGCCGCCGAGGCGGGGCGCTACCATCTCTATGTCTCCTTCGCCTGCCCGTGGGCGCATCGCACACTGATCTTCCGCAAGCTGAAAGGCCTGGAGGAGCTGATCGGGCTTTCCGTCGTCAATTGGTTCATGAGCGACGACGGCTGGACGTTCGCGCCCGGCCAGGGCGTCGTCCCCGATCCGATCCGGCATGCGAAATACTTACGCGAAATCTATGTCGCCTCGAAGCCCGATTACACCGGCCGCGTCAGCGTCCCGGTGCTCTGGGACAAGGAGACCGGCCAGATCGTCAGCAACGAATCCGCCGACATGATCCGGATGTTCAACAGCGCGTTCGACGGCGTCGGCGCTGCGCCTGGCGACTTCTACCCGCAGGAACTTCGCGAGGAGATCGAGCCGCTCAATGCGCGCATCTACGCGACCGTCAACAATGGCGTCTATCGCTGCGGTTTCGCCCGGACCCAATCGGCCTATGACGAATCCGTCGCGGCGCTGTTCGACACCCTCGACGTCCTCGAAGCGCGCCTCGCGACAGGGCGCTTTCTAACGGGCGAGCGGGTCACGGAGGCCGACTGGCGCCTGTTCGTGACATTGCTGCGGTTCGACGCCGTCTATGTCGGGCTGTTCAAATGCAACCTGCGGCGCATCGCCGACTATCCGCAGCTCTCGCGCTGTCTCGGCGAGCTTCGAAGCTGGCCCGGCGTCGCCGACACGATCGACATGTTCCACATCAAGCATCACTATTACGAAAGCCTCAAATTCATAAACCCGACCGGCATCGTGGCGATAGGCCCGCAATCGGCGACATGAGGCGTGCCGGTGGCGCCCCAATGAGCCGCCGTTGTGGCCGCGCTCGCTGAGCGCGGCTGTGCGAGCCGAGGCTTGCCGGAAAGTGCGCCCATGCCGTCACCTATTGTCCAACCATAGCGTTTGGGCGCAGTTTCAAATTCCTCGCGCAGGACGGCGAGGGTGTCCCGATTCGCGAGAACCCGCCTCCGACTCTCTGTGCAGCTCGTTATGAAATAGATCGGGGAATCGATCCAAATCGAGTCGAGGCGAAGTAGGTGTCCCTGACGCGGCAAAGAAAACCTCTCGAGGTCGCCTGCAGCAGGGGTAGTCTGTCGCGGAACGCACGGCAACTGCGTCCGCGAGCGCGGCGCGGTTGCGAGGCAGCCCACCATCGCGGACAACGATTTCGTTGCAGCGAAGGCGTCTTCATCCCGACCTGTCCGGCTGCGGACATGGCCGCGGTCAGCGACCGCGGCTACAGCGCGCCTTGCTCGCCGGCCGCCACCGTGGCAAGCGAACCTGATGAGCCACCCCGCGCCCGCTGCTACAAATCCAGCCCCCCGCATCTCCTTCGTTTCGCTCGGCTGCCCGAAGGCCCTCGTCGATTCCGAACGGATAATCACGCAGCTGCGCGCGGAAGGCTACGAGCTCGCGAGGAGCCATGCCGGAGCCGACGCCGTCATCGTCAACACCTGCGGCTTCCTCGACAGCGCCAAGAAGGAATCGCTGGAGGCGATCGGCGCGGCGATGGCGGAGAATGGGCGCGTGATCGTGACCGGCTGCATGGGCGCGGAGCCCGGGGCGATCCGCGAGGCCTTCCCCAACGTCTTCGCCATTACCGGCCCTCAGGCCTATGAAAGCGTCATGGCGGCGGTGCACGGCGTCGCCCCGGCGCCGCACGACCCCTTCCTCGATCTCATTCCCGAACAGGGCGTCAAGCTGACGCCGCGCCACTACGCCTACTTGAAGATTTCGGAAGGGTGCAACAATCGTTGCAGCTTCTGCATCATCCCCAGGCTGCGCGGCGATCTCGTCTCGCGGCCGGCCGGGGACGTGCTGCGCGAGGCGGAGAAACTGGTGAAGGCGGGCGTCAAGGAACTGCTCGTCATCTCCCAGGACACCAGCGCCTATGGCCTCGACATCCGCTACGCCGGCAGCCGCTGGCGGGACCGCGAGGTCTCGGCGCGGTTCCTCGACCTCACGCGCGAGCTCGCCACATTGGGCGCCTGGGTGCGGCTGCACTACGTCTATCCCTATCCGCATGTCGACGAAGTGGTCGCGCTCATGAACGGGGGCGCCGTGCTGCCCTATATCGACGTGCCGTTCCAGCACGCCTCGCCGAAGGTGCTGAAGGACATGCGCCGGCCCGGCAATCAGGAGAAGACGCTGGAGCGCATTCGCGCCTGGCGCGCGATCTGCCCGGAGCTGACGATCCGCTCGACCTTCATCGTCGGCTTTCCCGGCGAGACCGAGGAGGATTTTCGCTTGCTGCTCGACTGGCTCGAAGAGGCGAAGCTCGATCGCGTCGGCGCCTTCAAATACGAGCCGGTCGCGGGCGCCCGCGCCAACGATCTCGGGCTCGAGATCGTGCCGGATGAGATCAAGCAGAGCCGCTGGAAGCGCTTCATGGAGCGCCAGCAGATCATCAGCGCCAAGAAGCTCGCGGCCAAGGTCGGCAAGCGGCTCGACGTCATCGTCGACGAGGGCGGCGTCGGAACCGCGAAGGGCCGCACCAAGGGCGACGCGCCCGGCATCGACGGCGCCGTGCATATCACAACGCGCCGCGCGCTGCGCCAGGGCGAAATCGTCGGCGTGAAGGTCGAACGGGCGGACCCTTATGATTTATGGGGCACGGCGATTTAGAGCCTTTGCGGTCGCGGTTCCGTCACCACCCCGACAATACCGGCGCGCCGCGTAGCTTGTTGGCAAGTCCCGGCAGCAATCTTCCCCAAGAGGGCGACGCCGCTTCTCTCCGTCGAGGAAGGTTCGCCCGAAGCGGGGAGCCGGTGAAGATGGCGCCAGCCCCTCATCCGGCCGTTCGGGCTTAGCCGCGGTCCGCCGACCGCGACGTCTCCCACAGGTTTTTGCCGCGCCACGAAATCTTCGCTCGCCGAATCGCGCGCGGTGCGCTAGAGGTCGAATCCCATGGCGCGGTTTATCTTCATCACCGGCGGCGTGGTTTCCTCGCTCGGCAAGGGTCTGGCATCGGCGGCGCTCGGCGCTCTGCTGCAGGCGCGCGGCTATTCCGTGCGCCTGCGCAAGCTCGACCCCTATCTCAACGTCGATCCCGGAACGATGAGCCCGACGCAGCACGGCGAGGTTTTCGTAACCGACGATGGCGCCGAGACCGATCTCGACCTCGGCCATTACGAGCGTTTCACCGGGCGCTCCACAAATCGCCAGGACAACATCACCACCGGCCGCATCTATCAGGAGATCATCGCCAAGGAGCGGCGCGGCGATTTTCTCGGCGCGACGGTGCAGGTGATCCCCCACGTCACCAATGCGATCAAGGAATTCGTGCTGGAGGGCAACGAGGGCGTCGATTTCGTGCTGTGCGAAATCGGCGGCACGGTCGGCGACATCGAGGGCCTGCCGTTCTTCGAGGCGATCCGCCAGCTCGGCAACGACCTGCCGCGCGGCCATGCCGTCTATATCCACCTGACGTTGCTGCCCTATATTCCGACGGCGGGAGAATTGAAGACCAAGCCGACGCAGCACTCGGTGAAGGAGTTGCGTTCGATCGGCATCCAGCCGCACATCCTGCTGTGCCGTTGCGACCGCGAGATTCCGCGCGAGGAGCGGCGTAAGCTCGCCCTGTTCTGCAACGTCCGCGAGAGCGCGGTGATCGAGGCGCGCGACGTGAGTTCGATTTACGACGTTCCCGCCGGCTATCACGCCGCCGGGCTCGACCGCGAAGTGCTCGCCGCGTTCGGCATCGAGCCCGCGCCGAAGCCCGACATGCGCCGTTGGCAAGCGGTGTCGAAGGCCTACCATAATCCCGAGGGCGATGTGACGATCGCGATCGTGGGCAAATACACCGGCCTCAAGGACGCCTATAAGTCGCTGATCGAGGCGTTGACTCATGGCGGCATGGCGAACGGGGTGCGGGTCGAGCTCGAATGGATCGAGAGCGAGATTTTCGAATCGGCCGACCCGGCGGCGCATCTCGAGGGCGTGCACGGCATTCTGGTGCCGGGCGGCTTCGGCGCGCGCGGCGCCGAGGGCAAGATTCTCGCCGCCGGGTTCGCGCGCCGGCGCGAGGTGCCGTATTTCGGCATCTGCTTCGGCATGCAGATGGCGGTCATCGAGGCTTGTCGTTCGCTGGCGGGACTTCCCGACGCCAATTCGACCGAGTTCGGCCCGACCGGCGAGCCGGTCGTCGGCCTCATGACGGAGTGGATGCGCGGCAACGAACTGGAGCGCCGCGAGGCCGCCGGCGATCTCGGCGGCACGATGCGGCTGGGCGCCTATCGCGCCGAGTTGA
>JBAQGU010000620.1:0-4015 GCA_049287975.1 Roseiarcus sp. | reverse complement strand
ATGATGGCGAGTAGGGCGGAGCTGTCGACGACGATCATAGCGAGTCGAGGTCGTCCATGATCTCGCGCGGCGAACGCGGATCAAGGATAGGCAATCCAGCGATTTCCGCGACGGTCCTGTCCATGCTGGCCTTGCGTCTGGCGACGGCGGCGGGGGAAGTATCGCGCGGCGCCCGTGGCGCCGTTGCAATGTTCTCGGTGCGAGCCCAGGCTTCCAACGCTTTCCGAATGGCGTCCTACACGGAAAGGCTCTTGGCGGCCGCGAGCCGCTCCGCGAAGGCGACGGTTTCCCTCGAGAGATCGATCATCCCGGCAGATTAGCACCGACCGTCGCCAATGCGCAATTTTTGTAGCCTGACGATCTCCACTGGCTCGCCGTAGCCCGCACGCCCGCGTTTTTGGGGAAACTGGCGGTCGGCGCCCCCTCATCACCCATCAAGGCCATGGCGGCTCCACGCGGCGATGACCCGTGGCAGAGTTCAACCCGCGAAGCGATAGAGAATAGTTACTTCCCCAAAAACTCCTCGTCGCTGAACGGCGACGTCTCGAGTGGCGACAACTTCGGTTCTCTCATCTTTATAAAGCCAAAGCCGGCAGCTTCATGACAAGAGTTGCATTCGGCGGTCAGTTTACCGAAGGCAACCAAGAATTTGCTGCTGTGCTTCGCTTTGATCGCTTGGTCAATTTCAAGACACGCGGGGATCATCATTGTCAAATCGGATCCGGCGTTATTTGCGTAAAGACTCTTCGCATCATCAATATCGGTTCGGATTTGCGCCAATTCATAGTTTGCCAGCGGCCAGTTTTGCACGATGCCCGCATACCACAACTTGAAGTGTCTGAGTTGTGTTGCGACCATGATGTCGTTCAATCGCGGCACATAGCGCTGCTCCGTGTTTGCCGGCTGTTGATCGACGGCCAGGACCGGTAAAGAAATGCATACGAACAGCACAGTTGTCCCGCAAATTGTTTCCTATTCATGGCGTGTTCCCCCGATGGCACCCACTCGCCCAACTTGGCTTGAACCCGGCCCTATTGCGTGGACCGGGCCGGAACGTTCGAGAAGAGGAAGCCCAGGCCCTCCGCGAAGGTCGGGTGCGTGAGAACCGTCTCGCGAAGCCGCGTGTATGGCAAGTCCGCCAACATCGCCATCTGCACCACGGCCATGACCTCGCCGGCCTCGGCGCCGATCATGGTGAAGCCGAGGATGCGGTCGTCACTGTCCCCGACAAGTGCCTTCATGAAGCCCTGTGTCTCGCCGGTCGCCTGCGCCCGCAGCACTCCGCTCATCGGCAACCTGGCGACGCGCGTCTTGACGCCCTGACGTTCCGCTTCGCGTTCGCTCAATCCGACGTGCGCGAGCGGCGGATCCGTGAACATGCAGTAGGGAACCAGCCGATCGCGCGTGCTGCGCCGCCCTCCGGCCAGATTGTCGCGAACGAGCCGAAAGTCGTCTTCGGCTATGTGCGTGAACTGCGGGCTGCCGGCGCATTCGCCGAGCGCCCAGACGTCCCGCGCACTCGTCTCCAGCCGATCGTTGACGCGGATATAACCGCGACTGTCCAACTCGATGCCGACCTCGCCGAGCCCGATCCCGGCGGTGTTGGGAATACGCCCGGCCGCGACGAGGATGTCGCTGCCTTCGATGGTTTGCTCGCCGGAGTTCGTGAGTACGGCAATGCTGACCACCTTGCCGGACTGGCCAATTACCCTGAGGAGCTCGGCCGCGACGACAACTCGGATCCCTTCGTCGCTGAGAATCCGCCGTATCTCATTGGAGACGTCGGCATCCTCTCTTCCCATGAGCTGGGGGCCGGCCTCGATGATCGTAACTTCGCTGCCGAAGCGACGGTGAGCCTGCGCGAATTCGAGGCCGGAATAGCCGCCCCCGATCACGATCAGATGCGCCGGCACGTAATCGAGCTCCAGAGCCTCGATATGGATGAGCGGTTTTGCAGCCTCGAGGCCGGGAACGGCAGGAATTGCTGCATGGGTCCCGACGTCGAGGAAGACTTTGTCGCCCGTCAGCGTGCGCGTCCCGCCGTCATTCAGGCTCACCTCGAGCGTCTTCGGCGCTACAAAGCGCCCGCTCCCCATGATCAACTCGGCGCCGCTCGCCTTATAGTTTTGCAAATGCGCCGCAACCAGCCCTTCGACCATTTCGCGCTTGCGTTGACGCACCTTTGCCATGTCCACCATGACGGGGCCCGCAATCGTGCCGAATTGCGCGCCGTGGCGCGCCAGATGCGCGACCTCGGCGCTCCGAACCACGTTCTTGCTGGGCAGGCAGGCGATGTTGGGACAGGAGCCCCCGATCCACTTGCGCTCGACCACGGCGGTTCGTCGTCCCGATCCCGCCATGTGCCAAGCCAGCAACTTACCCCCGGCTCCGCTGCCGAGAATCAGAACGTCATATTGTTCGGGCTGAGACATGGGCTTCCTCCGCGAGAAATTCTCACACTTCAAAGGTCGAGGCCGTTTCGTAGCTCCAATGCGCAGGTTGACATAGGGCGATCTCATGGAACGTCAAGCATGACG
Source organism: Roseiarcus sp. (assembly GCA_049287975.1). Lineage (GTDB taxonomy): Bacteria > Pseudomonadota > Alphaproteobacteria > Rhizobiales > Beijerinckiaceae > Roseiarcus. The sequence continues at coordinate 1,478 of JBAQGU010000620.1, read as the reverse complement.
GGCGTGGCGCCCCCAGTGCTCCTTCCCGTCGTCCTTGAATCGCTCGCACCAGGGTGCAATTCGGTCGGCGCAGATCGATGGACACGCCGACCTGGAACCCCTATTTGATCGGCATGTCCGCGAAAAGCCCCCTCTACGATCAGGATTTCTTCGCCTGGAGCCGCCAGCAGGCGGACCTGCTTCGCGCCGGCGATCTCGCGCAAGCCGACATCGAACATATCGCGGAGGAAATCGAGAGCATGGGCCGGACTGAAAAGCGCGAGTTGATCAGCCGTCTGACCGTCCTCCTGCTTCATCTCCTGAAATGGCGTTATCAGCCCGACAAGCGCGGCGCGAGTTGGGAAGCGAGCATTCGCGTGCAGCGCAACCGGCTCGCCGATCATCTCGAAGACAACCCGAGCCTGAAGCCGCTGCTGCCGCAAGCCCTCCTATCGGCCTATCGCGACGCCGCGTTGGAGGCGGTCGCGGAGACAGGGCTGCCCGGCGCTACGTTCCCGCAGGTCTGTCCGTGGTCGGAGGAACAGGTTCTGGATGCGGGGTTTTGGCCGGGGTGAAGCGGCGGCCTTTCGATGGCCCCGCACGGGCTGTCGCGCCCGCCGCTCGAATGGCGGCATTGATGTTCGCGCGCTGAAAGCGATGCTCGATGCCGAACGTGATCGCGGCGGCGGACAACAGCTCGTGTTCGCAATGCCCGAGCAGGCCGAAACACGACCTGATGGAGTGTCGAAAGTTGAAGCTCCCAACCTCGTGGAATGCCGTCGGAATGTTCCTGGTCGCCGTGCTCGCGGCCCTTATCAGCGTCAGCACCGAGGCAAGAGCGATGCTGGTCTATTCCTACTATTCGGACCAGATCATCGTAACGACGGACGAACGGCGCAGCGGCCCGGTCGATCTTCCGCAGGAAGTCGGACCCTCCCTCTTGGCCTGCTGGCGCGCGCCGCATCAGGGCGATCAAGTCACAGTTCAGTTGAGCTTCAAACGCGACGGTTCGATCTTCGGCAAGCCGAGGATCAACTATGTGAAGCCGAGGAACGGCTCGAGCCCTGAGGCGATCACCGAGTCCATCTTGAAGGCGATCGATGCGTGCGTGCCGCTCCAGTTCACACCGCTCGTGGCGGCCAACATCGCGGGACAGGTCTTCGTCATCCGCTTTATCGCGCCGTGATCGAGGACGGGATTACGGTGACACTGCATTCTGTTTTGCGTGTCGAAGGCCGGCAACGCCATTGGGACGTCATGGGGACACCCCTAAAATACCGCGCGGCCCGTTGCCGCGCCGGGTCGTGTGGCAACCCGAGAATGACGACGCGAGCAAACAGGCCACGCAATGATGACGCTGAGCGGCGAACGTCCAGATCTTCGTCTCGTCTTCGTTGAAGCGGAGGAGGAGGCGCCGTCACCTGACGCGTGGGTCGGGCTTTGTGGTCGAACTTGTTCTGGACTGCGCCCTTCGGCTGAGACACGACTAATTCTGTGAC
>JBAQGU010000619.1:0-5888 GCA_049287975.1 Roseiarcus sp. | reverse complement strand
GCCTCGCTGGCGCGGGGGGCCGACTTTACCTCGGCGGCCCAAGGTCGCGTCGAGGCGACCTCGCGCGGAACGCGCTCCTGCAACAACAATTCCGTCGCCCGAATGATCGGTTCGGCATGAAAGCGCTCGCGCATCACGCCGTCGAACAATGCGTTGGCGATCGCGACGATGGTCATGCCCTGGTGGTGCGCCATGAACGAGCGAACGAGCGCGAAGCTCTCGCCTTCCTGAACGCGCGTCGGCGTAAAGTCGACCGCCTCGTAAAATCCGTAGCGACCCCGCCCGCCCATTTCCGTCAGTCGCCTCAGATTTACGACGGCAGCCGAAGGGTCGACCATGACCGCCAGACCCGTCGCATAGGGCGCCACCACTCTGTTTTCGCCCAAACCGCGTTTCAAACCGAGCCCGGGTATGCCGAAATTGGAATACTGATAAGTGAAATCAAGATCACGACCATTGTAGGCGGATTCGGAAACTCCCCATGGCAGTCCGAGCTTCGCACCATATTCGATCTGACGGCGCACGACCAGCCGATCTGTCTGCTCAAGCAAGCTTCCGACGGGCGCGCGCATGACGAGCGGCGGCATCAGATATTCGAACATCGAGCCCGACCACGAGATCAAGGCGCTGCCGCGGGAGACCGCCGTCGCCGCGCGGCCGAGACGGAACCAGTGGCGAGCAGGAATGTCGCCCTTAGCAATCGCGAAGAAGCTGGCGAGACGTGCTTCCGAAGCCAACAGGTCATAACAATTGGGATCGAGCGCGGACTCGGATATCAAATATCCGATCGAGAGCAACTGCCGCTCCTTATCGAAGAGAAAGCCGTATTGCATCGCGATGGCCATCGCCCGAAAGGCGTCCTCCAAGACGATGAGACGTTCGCTGCGTGTAGCGACGGCGTCCGCCGACGACGCTATTTCCGAGCGATGCGCGGCGACAGCGGTCAAGGTCGCCTGCGACCAATAAAGCAGATCCGCCGCCGCCCCATCGCTACGCTCGAGAGCGATGGCGCTCGCGATATCAATTAGGATCTCCCCGTCATGGGCGAGCTGCGCCCAGTCGGCCGCGGTGGTTTCCTCGTCGCCCACAGCGCTCGCGAGTATCTTGGACATCGTCGCGAGTGAATCCTCCAGTTGGAGTGGCGTCACGGTCTGCGTTCTTCGCCCGGCGCGCAGACGAACGGCCTCTTCGGCCGCGAGAGCGAGCGCGTCGGCGAGGCCGGCTCGCAGCGACGCCGCCGAGGATAGGGAGAGCCGCCACTCTCGGCAGGCATTGGCGAGCGCGATGAGGTGTCCGGCTAGGTTGCCGCTATCGACCGACGACACATATTTGGGATCGAGGACGCGAAGATCCCTCGTGTCATACCAATTGTAGAAATGGCCGCGAAAGCGTTGCAGGCGGTTCATCGTCGCGAGCGTCGCCTCCAGACGTTCGATCGCCTGCGTCGCGCTGATCCAACCGAAATCCCGGGCGCTGGCGACGGAGAGCAGGTAGAGGCCGATGTTGGTCGGCGAGGTTCGGTGAGCGATCGCCGGCGTGGGTTCTTCCTGAAAATTATCGGGGGGCAACATGTTGTCGCCTTTAGTCACGAAGGTCTCGAAGTAGCGCCAGGTCCGACGCGCGGTCTGCCGAAGGACCTTCCTTTCAACTTCGGAAATCGAAGCCAGGCTCTCGCGGCCTGGAGGCAGGCTGACGACGCGCGCGGCGGCGGGCGAGACCAGCCAGAGCGCGACGAGAGGCGCCGCGATGGGCCATACTCCGTGGCCTGGGAGCACCGCGATCAGCAACGCTACGACGGCGAGGCCGATCGCCCCGGCCATTCGCAGCGCGAACCCTCCGAGATCGAGTCGCTTTCCCGCGGTGGCTTGCGCCGCCGGCGTCCATTCGAGCAAGTGGCGGCGGCTCACGAAAATCCGCCACAGCGTTCGCGTGATGGCGTCGCACATCATCCAGGCCTGATCGGCCAGAAACGTGAGGTTCAAGACCGACAATATCACGGACAATCGCAAATCTTCGCCGAGCGCCCATAGGTGACCAGAAATCGTGACCCCGGGACTCCGCGACGGAATCGCAGAAATCACGGGGATGAGATTAGGTAAAACGATTGTGATGAGGACGAACGCCGTCCAGGCGAGCGAGGGATAGAAGGGCAGCGTCCATCCCAACATCAGGGCGAGGACCGCAGTTGGCGCTGACAGGGTTCGCCTGAGATTGTCGATCATCTTCCAGCGGCCGATCTGCGGAAGTTCGTGCCCAACCCGCGCCGCGCCTTCGGCTTTGGGGACGAGACCAAGGATCCACGGCAAGAGTTGCCAATCGCCGCGCGCCCAACGGTGATGCCGCGACGCGCTGACATCGTATCGCGACGGGAATTCCTCGACGACTTCGACATCCGATGCGAACGCGGCGCGCGCGAACGTTCCCTCGAACAAGTCGTGGCTCAACATCGTCGAGTCGGGCGCGCGGCCCGCGAGAACCGCCTCAAAAGCGTCGATATCGTAGATGCCTTTTCCGGCGTAGGAGCCCTCGCCGAACAAGTCCTGATAGACGTCGGATATCGCCGATGAATAGGGGTCGATTCCGCTGGCGCTCGAAAAAATTCGCTGAAATAGCGAGCCTTCTCCGCCTGTGGGGAGCGATGGCGTCACCCGAGGTTGCAGGATGGCGTATCCCTCAACGATCACTCCGCGATCGGCGTCCAGACGCGGCCGATTGAGCGGATGCGCCATCTTCCCTACCAGTCGCTGAACCGCCTCGCGCGGCAGTCGCGTGTCCGAATCAAGAGTGATGACATATCGAACGTTTTCCGGAGGCCCCGCCGCTCCGTTTGCGCTCGAGAACGTGGTGTCCGTCGCGCCTCGGAGAAGCCGGTTCAACTCGTGAAGCTTACCCCGTTTGCGTTCCCACCCGATCCAGCGCGTTTCGGTTTCGCTCCATACGCGCCGGCGGTGCAGTAGGAAGAACCGTGGACCCGCCGGCGCAGGGCCGTAGCGTTTGTTGAGGCCATCGATGCCTTCGCGGGCAAACTCCACTAGCGCCGCGTCGCCCTCTGCGCTCTCGACGTCGGCATCGACCCAATCCGACACGAGAGCGAAGTGCAGATCGCCTTCGGGACTCGCCAAGTGATGGATCTCCAGGCGCTCCACGAGTTCCGCGATGTCTTCACGCTTAGTCAGAAGCGTCGGCACGGCGACAAGGGTGCGCAGCGATGCCGGAACGCCGTCCCGGAGCGCAAGCGCCGGCAGCGCGACGGCGCGGACGAGCAACGTAACGGTGCGATTGACCACGGCCACGGCGACGTCGACCGCGGAAATCGCCCCGACAAGGGCGAGAAGCGTGAGTTCGACGGCGCCTACGCCCATTTTGGCCAAAGCGAATATCGGGGCCATCAAAAGGACGAAGGACGTCGCGACGATCGATCCGGCATAGGCGATGAAATTCAGCTTGGCCATCGCGCGCGCGGGCAAGAATGGAAATCTGCGGAAGCCGATCGACGCCTCGAATTCGCGGCGTCCGCCCGCTATGAGATAATAGCCGGAGTCGGCGCGTCGCGATTGTTCCAGCGCGGGCAAAGATGGATGGGGCGCGCCCGCAGCCGCGACGGCGAGGCGCGCGATGTCAAGCTCGTCGTGAAGCGAGCCCCGCGCCAATTCCTCGACCGCGCTGCGGTATAAGGTACGGGTCGCAAAATCCATCTGGGAAAAAGCGCCGCGCTTAGCCAATGCGCCGTCGACGAGACAGTATCGCTCGAAGAGTTCCTTCCAATCCACCTCGACAATCACCCGAAGGCTGGTGACTATGTTGCGAACCGTCACGTTCGCCGCGCCCTGGCTGCGATGGACCTCGCGCACGGCTGAATCGGCGGTCATCTCTTGTTTCGCTAAGCGCTCGTCGAGCCATGCGAGCGCGGGCGTAAACTTTGGATCCTGCTCGCGGAGCCGATGCACGAGTTGGACCGCGAAAGCATCGGGCAGACGCCCCGCGGGACGGCCAGCGAATACGATCGACGCCGGCTCCGGGGCGCGTCCACCTACGCCCAGAAGCCGATCGGCGAGCCCGTCGGCCTCTCGCCGAACGGTTCGGCTGAGCGTTATCTGCTGCGCGAGGCGCCGGAGATTCTCTATGAGTACGATCTGCAACGTGATCGAGACCGCCCAAAGCTCGCCGATCGTGAGCGGTTGAACTTCCTGATAGGCTTTGATGTAGGCGACCAGAATATCCGAATCAAAACTACTGTCAGTGTGGGCGACGAACGCCCAGGCCAAGCCAAACACACGGGGATACCCGACGAACGGGCCGGTGATGAGCTTCGGGAGCTGGCGATAGTAACCGGGGGGCAGATCCGTGCTGATCTGACGGACCTGCTTCTCCACCAGATGATAGTTGTCGATCAGCCACTCCGAGGCAGGCGTGATCGCGCGGCCCTCGTCGATGGCCGCAACGATCGAGCGATACGCCGCAAGAAGCACCGCGCCATTGTCGGCGAGTCGGGCGGACAGCGGCACTCCACGAGTCGCCTTTGCGGCCACGATCTGAGCGACCGCCAGGCTGCGCGCGTGGGTCTCCAGCCGTTCGAGGCTGAACAATTCCTCGCGGATGGGCGTTTCGTTGTCCCAGGGCGAGGCTGCCTTCGATATTCCCGGCCATCGGCGCGGAGTCAGCGTAGTAGGCGCGGTCGTCGATGCGGCGTCTGTCAAACTCGGTCTCCACGGGCTGCCCCCGCACGGCTGAGAGCGATCGCACAGGCGCGAAACAGGCGCCGATTTGGATGAGGCTCCGCTGTGAATGGCGCGATTTACAAGCGGCGACTGAGGCCTCGGCGTCGCGGCACGCGGCGGACGCTACGCTTCCGTCCATCGCGGGGGGCAGTGTCGGAAACTACTCAAGGTGAATTCGGCCTCGGGTCGTTCGCGCACGCGCTTCGGAGATGGCCATCGGACCGGCTGCGTGGCGTAGTTTCCGAGTCTATCGGTCGCGGATTCCATCGGACAGCGTCGCTCCCCTACGCAAGGCACCTTTTCGGAGAACGTAATGACGACAAAAGTGGAAGTGACAAAAGTCGAAGAGCAGATGAACGGCCGGTTTCTCTTCAGCATTCGCGCTTACACGCCCGAAGGACGGATCGAGTTTCCGATAGGGATCCAGGACCTGGGGTCGCACGCTCTCGATGAAGTCGCCGTCCTCCGGTCCGCGCTGAGTTTCGCGGACGATCTCGCGGTGTCGATCCGACAGCGTCTGGAACCGCAATCGCGCGGTCCGTAGCGCCGAATTTGCGCTGCCCCTTTGCGTCATCTTCTCCATGGAAAAGCGACCGCCCTCGCGGCCCAGCGCCAAGAAGCGCATGCGCGACGAATTGGCAATTCACTCATGGCCTCGGCGCCTTGCCCGCGGGGTCAGCGGACCGAGAAATGCGCCTCGACGGGTTTCGCCGCCTTGCCGTTTATCGGGAGGATGTCTTGAGGGCAGGCGGAAAGGGCGACGACGATATCCATCTCCGCGCGCAGTCGCACGAGGCCGCCGGGGATCGGCCGAGGCGGCGCGGCGAAGGCCAGATCGCCGTCTGGAGTCCATGGGATGTTCATGAACAGATTCAGCGGACTCGGGACTGTTGGCGCTTTCGTCCACACGTGGTGCCCTATCGGCGTTTATTTCTGACCCGATCTTCAAAGTACGGGTGTGCGGATCAAGCCGCATTGCGCCTTCGATAGTCGGCTCAGGCGCGGTATCGGTGTACTCTGGATTAGCTTCTACGTCTGGGGTACGGTCGCCTGGCGGTACGCCGAAAAAGTCCTTCACATACGCGACGGCCTTATCTACGATAGTTTCTGCGTGTTCCGTTTGCATGATAATTCCTTTCAGTGCAACTATGGTGAACCCGCGGGCGATCG
>JBAQGU010000618.1:0-5452 GCA_049287975.1 Roseiarcus sp. | reverse complement strand
CCGGTTCGTTGGGAGCGATAACCGATCGTCAAGTCCGGCCGGCGCGCCGCCGGCTTTGGCTGTCCGAATTCCTTCAGGACATCGAGCAGGGCGTCGGCGGCTTTGCTGCGATAACGCTCCTTCTGGCGCAACCCGAAGAACGGCCTCACTGGGAGGTCGAGCGGCAAGGCGAACAGCGCCCGCGCTTCGATGGCGGGCGCAACGACGAGATGAGACAGGACGGCATAGCCGACGCCGGCGCGCACGGCCGCCAGGACCGCCTCGTTGGAGGGCAGGGTCAACACGATATTGAGCTGCTCAGGCTCGAGCGAACGAGCCCGGATGGCCTCCTCAAAGGTCGAACGCGTTCCCGAGCCTCGCTCCCGCATGATCCACGGCCCGACGATGATCCAGTCATTATCGACGTTATCCACCGGCGCCTTGCCCACCAGCAGCATTCGGTCGGTGGCCACAGGCCAACGGGCGAGCGCGGGGTCGTCGATGGCGCCCTCGATGAAGCCCAGCTCGGCTTCGCCGTCATGAACAGATTTAGCGGCGCCTTCCGTGTTGGCGATCGCGACCGACAGCTCGATCTGTGGGTAGCGTTGATGGAAGGCCGCGAGCCGCTCCGGTAGCCAATAGGCGGTGATCGTCTGGCTCGCGACGAGTCGGAGGTTGCCACGCTTCAGACCGCCATATTCTCCAAGCGCAAGTTCAGCGCTGGCGGCCTTAGCAAGAACCGCGCGGGCTTCCGCGAGGAACATTCTTCCTGCATCGGTGAGCTCTATACGCCGCCCCACGCGGTGGAAGAGGGGAACGTTGTGCCGACCCTCGAGCGCCGCGATCGCTGCGCTGGCCGCGGACTGCGTCACATGAAGCGCCTCGGCAGCACGAGTCACATGCTCGCGTTCGGCAACCGCAACAAAGATCCGTAGCTGCTCCAACGTCATAGGTGCATCCGGCGCCACACGAAAACTGGCCAGCCGCGGCTCACCCAGAAAACGGGCGATGGAAGCCGAGACGGCTTACCTATCTACCCAGTCGCCGCCGCCATCTTCCAAATTAGCACTCATCTTGTGATGTCGCACACCCATAGACTGCCTAGCGTGAGCACTCTTTGACTTCGAGCTACGAGCCGGCGACGGACCCCGGTTCTCCCATGGGGCCTCGATCGCCCTCCACAGACGCTCATTTGTCCGCGAGAGTTTGGACTGGACGCCAATTCTCGGCGGGCGGATTTTCCATCAGAAGCTTGGCTCTCGCCAAGTAGAGCGCGGAAGGCGCGTCGGCATCGGCCGAAACGGCGAACGCCCGCGCCGCGCCGGCGAAGTCGCGTGCGCGCCAGCGCGCCAGTCCCTCGGTATAGGACGACGTGCGCGCGAGTTGTTCCGGGCTCTGCCGTCCGGCTTCACAGATCGGCTCGAACACCCGGATCGGTTCGACGCGACCTTTGACGCAGATCGCGTCGACTTCGCGCCAGACAAACGAGTCGAAGGCGAGCTTCATCGTGGATTCGGAGGCGAGGATGGATGTGCCGAAAAACTTGTTTGCGCCCTCCAGCCGCGAGGCGAGATTCACGGCGTCGCCGACCACGGTATAATTGAAGCGCCGCCGTGAACCGATATTTCCGAGCACGGCTGGACCCGAATTCAGGCCAATTCTATGGGCCAGTACAGGGTTGCCGGAGGCGGCCGCGCCGAGATTGAGCCTTTCCAATTCCGAAGAACATTCCAATGCGGCGCGCACCGCACGCGCCGCATGATCGCTTTCCTCGACAGGTGCGCCAAAAATCGCGACGATGGCGTCCCCTATATACTTGTCGACGAAGCCGCCTCGCCGTTCGATGATCTCCGTCATCGCCGACAAATAGCGGTTGAGCATGGATACCAGCTCGGTCGGCTTCATCTTCTCCGAGAGCGCGGAGAAGCCGGATACGTCCGAAAAGAACATCGTCACATTGCGCGTTTCGCCGCCGAGCGCCGGCGGCTTGCTCGAATTCAGTATTTTCTCGACCACCTGAGGCGCGAGGTAGAGCTCGAAGGCTCGGCGCAGAAAGCGCCGGTCCCGGTCGGAAACGAACAGCCGCAGGCCGGTCGTCACGATGAGCGCCATGAGCCCGGCGAGGAGCGGCTCGACCAGCGGAAGCGCCAGCGCGTCGCTGAACGCCACGGTGGCGCCCGCGGTCCAGGCGAGCCCGAGCGACAGATACGACAAGAAGGCCCATGCCGGCGTCAAAAGGAGAGCGGCGATCGCCCCCCAGCCGGCGCCGGTCGTGGCGATCAGCCATCTCGGGACGGGACCAACTTCGGCGACGACCTCGTGGCGAATCAGATCGTTGATGGCTGTCGCGTGGACGTACACTCCGTCGGTAGAATTTCGGACGATTGGCGTCGCAGCTTCGTCGGGTAGCGCACAACGTGCGCCCGATCGCACGGGCGGGGAGGGGACGAAGCGATTCGTCGTCGTCTTCGAGTCTTCAAAATCGAGTTGCGATCCGAGCAGAACGACCTTTCCCTCGAAATTCCGATGAAAGAAGTCCGCGTCGCCTTTTTCCAGGCACGCATGCAGATCGGCGAACGAATACGTCGGGATGTCGTCCGACCCGCCGTCGAAATTGAGCGTCATCGCATTTGGCGCGCTGATCGGAATCCGATATTCTCCGAGGGTTACGCTGCCGTCGGCCCCGATCCGCGGCGCGACGCCGAGTGCGCGGGACGCCAGCTCCAGAGACATCGAGGGTATGCTCTTCTTGTCGGCCAGAAACAGCAGCGGCATGCGCCGCACGACGCCGTCAGAGCCGCTATAGACGTTGAGCGAGCGGATATTGCGCTGCTGGCCGACCGCCGCCCGCTGCCCCGGCGCGGGCAGGACGAACTTGTCGCCTTGTTGGACTTCGCCGAGCACCACTTTGCCCGCCCGCGCTCCGAGCGCGATCGCACGCAGGAAGTCGCGATCGAAGCCTTGCAGCCGAGCGCCGATCGTTTCGGTTCCGAACGGAAGCTCCGATTCCTCGATCGAACTCGGAAAGATCACATCGAAGCCCACGACTTTGGCGCCGCCGTCGAGAACCCCGGTGACGACGCGCCCGACTTCCCGCGTCCAGGCAACGGTCGGCGTCCCTTTGAAGGGCGGCGTTTGATAAGTCGTCTGGTCGAGAGAGATGACGACCGTGGGCGATTCGGAAGCGCTGTGCATCGCGCCCATCGTGCGCCAACGCAGCGCCGTCAACGTGTCGAGAGAAAGCCCCCTCAGCCCATCCAGCGCGGGAGATGCGACGACGGTTCCGGCAATCAAAACTATCGCGGCGATAGCGAGCGGAGCCGAACCACGCATGGCAGTCATCCGCGAATCCAAACGCGCCCGATCAATTTTGCGAAGCGAGTTTCACCAATCGACTGACGACCGGCGCTCGACCGAATTTTGCATGCGCAGCCACTCGGAATACCGTGAGGCGGCCGGCCCACCGGACGCCGTAGACCCCTCCCGGCGCGAGGGATCGGCCATTGGCGGAAAAATCCAAGAATGCGCCATGCGAGAGTTGTCTGGCATTGATCGGAATCGAAAAATACGCGCCCTTCTTGTCGAGACGTTCAATAGTGAGGTTGCCGACGCCGTGCAATTCGAAAATCGGATTGGCGCCGTAGATCGTGAATTCCTGGGTAGGTCGCATGATATCGCGAACGATCAAACTCGCCGAGCCGGTGGGCTCCGCGCTCGTTTGCTGCAACATTTGGCCCGCTTCGCAGTCCACTTTGGCGCGCTCGATCTTGCCTGACGAGATGTCGCTCTGCTCGACTCCGACTTTTACCGCCCCGACTCCATGTATCACCTCGCGCATACAAGAACTCAAGTAATCCAAGACGATCGAATCCCCGGGACCGAGCTGAAGAGTTCTCCCGGTCTCCAAGTAGTCCATGGATTCGACGCCGGCCGGATTGCCGTATACCGCCTCCACGATTGCGACCGGTCCCCCCGCGCCAGCCGACGCCGCGAGCATCGACGCCCCGGAGAACACGGCCGAAAACAGGAGGCGCCTCATTTGTCGAGCTCCGAAAGCTTCCGCCCATTACGACCCACGCGATTTCAGTGGAGTCGCTGAAACACGCATACCTGCACATAGCTGTCAGCTGGCGTGGTCCTCGTGGATCTCGATCGCCGCTCTGTCAGCAAAACAAGCATACGCGTTTGTGTTACAATAGCAAACTGGCGATATTCCGGCGCAGCTGCCGATGAGCCTGCCCGGAACGGATCCGAAGATCGTAGTCGCGGCGATGGGTTCGTGGTCCGAACGTCGAGTTCTCACAGTTCCGGTGCGCGCTACCGCGAAACGGCGCCGCACATATCGCCTATTTGAGTTTTCCTGGCCGCATTCTCGGGAAGACGGCTGCTCGGCAGACGGGGCGGATCGGTTTTGGAGATGATTCGCGCCCGATTCGTGCGTGGGCCGCGGAAAACCGGATCGAGACGCCCGAGCGCCGGCGCGAGCCACGTCTGATAAACCCTGTCACGGGAAATCGGCGAGCGGACGCGCGCGGGGCCATAATTTACGCTGCCAATTGTTTAAAGATCCTCGCCGACAATCTCCGCATGTGAAATAACAATATCCTTTCGTCGCTATTTCTCGCAATCGACGCCTTCATGTGCTACATTGTAGCTCGAGGAGATATGACGCATGACCAACACCGTTGTCCGGGCTCGAATTGACGAGCATGTGAAAGAGGAAGCCGCCGCCGTGCTGGCGACCATTGGCCTCACCGTCTCCGACGCGTTCCGTCTGATGATGATGCGGATTGCGAAGGACAAGGTTTTGCCCTTTGAACCGCTGGTTCCCAATGCCGAAACGATTGAGGCGATGATGGAAGCCCGGCGCGGCGGGTTGACGCGTTACCCGGATGTTGACGCGATGCTGAAGGCGTTCGGTGAGGGAGATTGAGCCGACACGGCGATTCCAGCGCGATTACAAGCGTGAAAAGTCAGGTGTGTTGGGCAAGAAACTCGACGAGTTGTTGCAGGAAGCGGTCAATTTGCTGGCGGCGGATAAGTCGCTGCCTCAGCGTTACGATGATCACAGCTCGTGGGCGAGTGGAAGGAGTATCGCGATTGCCATATCCGGCCCGACCTCATTTTGATCTACCGGAAGCTCCAACTTGTCCGCCTCGGCTCGCACAGTGAGTTGGGTTTGTAGAACCCCGCTCTCCGCCGCCCTCTTTCTTTCTTCGCGGAGAGCGAGCGAGGCTTGCGATATCCCTCGCGCCTCGTCCGAATCCCAGCCCCCCGATTCGCGCGCCGTTTGTTCTCGCTTTCCTCCGCAGCGCGCTGTCGCGGGACCGGGGCGGCCGCGGGCGGGGCTGTTCTCTTAACCCTGTCGCCGGAAATCGACGAGCGGAGAGGGTGCCGGGGCTTGCGACATCCGTCGCGTCTCGACCGAATCGCGCCGCGCGCGATTCGCGCGCCGTTCGTTCTCGCTTTCCTC
>JBAQGU010000617.1:0-9008 GCA_049287975.1 Roseiarcus sp. | reverse complement strand
GCCAAGCGCCTCGCGACATTGCCGACGCCTGCGATCGTCCGCGTGAGGAACGGCTCGTTCCAGGTGTTGGGCGGGAAGAACCCGTCCGGGCTCTATCGGCTGGTCGATCCGATCTCGCACGCTGACGAAGAAGTGCCGCTCGATCTCTTGGTCAAGGAGATCGGGGCCAAGGTCCTGATGGTGGCGCGCAAGGTCGGCGGCGCGGGCGCAGATCCCAAGACGTTCGGGTTTCGCTGGTTCCTGCCGACCATCTGGCGTTATCGGCGCCCGCTCGGGCATGTGCTGATCGCCTCGCTGTTCGTACAGCTGTTCGGGCTGGTGACGCCGCTGTTCTTCCAGGTCGTGGTCGACAAGGTGCTCAGCCATAAGGGCTATTCGACGCTGTTCGTGCTGGTGGGCGGCATGGCGGCGATCGGCGTGTTCGACGTCGTGCTGCAATACTTACGGACCTACGCGCTTTCGCACACGACCAACCGCATCGACGTAGAACTCGGACAGCGCCTGTTCGGGCATTTGTTGCGCTTGCCGTTGGCTTATTTCGAAACCCGCTCGGCGGGTCAGACGGTCGCCCGCGTGCGCGAACTGGAGACCGTCCGCGCGTTCCTGACCGGCCAGGGTCTGTTCTCGGCGATCGATCTATTCTTCGCTTTCGTGTTCATCGCGGTGCTTCTCGCTTATTCGGCCAAGCTGACGCTGATCGTGCTGGCGACCATTCCGCTGTATCTGATCATTGGCTTCGCGGTCCGTCCGATCCTGCGCGAGCAGATCAAGGAGAAATTCAATCGCGGCGCGGCGAGCCAGCAGTTCCTTGTCGAGGCGATCGTCGGCGCATCGACGATCAAGTCGGCCGCGGTCGAGCCGATCATGCGCGCGCAATGGGAGGAGAAGCTCGCCGCCTACGTGCATACCAGCTTCGCGGCGACGCTGCTGGGCGCGCGGGGCCAGAACGCGATCCAATACGTCAGCAAGCTGACCACGGCGGCGCTGCTGCTGTTCGGCGCCAAGGCAGTGATCGACGGTGAACTGACCGTGGGGGCGCTGGTGGCCTTCAACATGATCGCCGTGCAAGCCGTGCAGCCGATCTTGCGGCTTTCGCAGGTCTGGCAGGACTTCCAGCAGGTGCAGATCTCGATCGATCGCCTCGGCGACATTCTCAACGCACCGACCGAGCCGACTCCGCTCGCCCGCGTCGCGCTGCCGGCCCCGCGCGGCGAGATTGAAATTCGCCATGTCACGTTCCGATACCGTCCGAACTCGCCCAACGTTCTCAAAGATGTTTCGCTCCAGGTTCGCGCCGGCGAGGTCATCGGCGTCGTCGGCCCGTCCGGCTCGGGCAAATCGACGCTCGCCAAGCTGATCCAGCGCCTCTATCTGCCCAACGAAGGGCAGGTTTTGCTCGACGGAGCGGATCTGAGCCAGGTCGATCCGTCTTGGCTGCGCCGGCACATCGGCGTCGTCCTGCAGGAAAACCTGCTCTTCAATCGCACCGTCCACGAGAACATCGCCTTTGCCCAGCCCGCGATGCCGCGTGCGCAAGTGATCGAGATGGCCCGTCTGGCGGGCGCCGACGAGTTCATCGACAAGCTGCCCGAGGGCTACGACACGGTGATCGAGGAGCGCGGCGCCAATCTTTCGGGCGGCCAGCGCCAGCGGCTGGCAATCGCGCGGGCGCTCTCCACCAATCCCCGGATGCTGATATTCGACGAGGCGACCTCCGCGCTGGACTATGACAGCGAGCGTCTAATCCAACGCAACATGCGTCGGATCGTCAGGAACCGAACCGTCGTCATCATCGCCCATCGTCTGGCGGCGGTGCGCGGCTGTCATCGCATCGTCGGCATGGTCGACGGGCGCATCGTCGAAGTGGGCACCCACGAGGAGCTCTTGAAACGCCCCGGCGGGCTCTACGCGCATCTTTGGGGACTTCAGAGTCAATCGGTCGAGATTTCGGCATGAACAAGCCCGTCGCGCCCTCCAGCGCGAACCGCCCGCCGGCGCCCCGACGGCGGAGGGCCGACAACGCGTTCCTCGCGCCCGCGCTCGAAATCCTCGAGACCCCGCCCTCGCCGGTTCGCGTCGCGCTGATCTGGATCATCTGCGCGCTGGCCGCAGCATCGATCGCCTGGGCGTATTTCGGCCGGATCGACATCATCGCGGTCGCGCAAGGCAAGTTCCAGCCGACCGGCCGCGTCAAGGTCATCGAACCGCTGGAGACCGGCAAGGTCGCGGCGCTGCACGTCGTCAACGGCTCTCGCGTCGCCGCAGGCGACGTTCTGGTCGAGTTCGATCGTTCGTCGGCCGAGGCGGACGCGCAATCGGCCCGGGCGGGCCTCGCTTCCTCGCGCGCCGAGGCGGCGAGGCGGAGTGCGGCGTTGGCGGCGGCCAAGGCGCGGGCATTCGATCCGATTCCTGCGATTTCCTGGCCCGACGAAACGCCGCCCGCCTTACGCGCGCGCGAGCAACGCGTATTGGCCGCCGATCTCGGCCAAGTCGCAGCGGCCCTCGCTTCGTTCGAAGCGCAGTGCGCGCAGAAACAGGCCGAGCGCGATCAACTTCTCCTGACCATTGCCACGCAGAAGAACCTCGTGGCGACGTTGCAACAACGCGTCGACATGCGAACGCAACTCGTCACCATGAATGCCGGCGCCAAGGCCGCGGTCATCGACGCCACCGAGACGCTCCAATATCAGATCACCCAACTGGCGATACAGCAGGGCCAGCTGGCGTCTGCCAGCCGCGCGCTCGACGTCTTCGACAAAGACATGCAAAAGACGATCGAAGCCTTCCTGGCCGACAACGCCGAAAAGCTCAGCGAGGCGGAGCGCCAGGCCGAGGAACTCGAACAAAAGCTCGCCAAGGCGGAAGCTGCGATCGAACATCTGACGCTGAAGGCGCCGATCTCCGGAACCGTTCAGGCCTCGGCGCTGACCACGATCGGGCAAGTCGTGAGCAGCGGCCAGGAGATCATGCGCATTGTTCCCGAGGACGCTGGGCTCGAAATCGAGGTCTATGTCCTGAACAAGGACATCGGCTTCGTGAAGCCGGGGCAGGAGGCGGTCGTGAAGGTCGAGTCCTTCCCGTTCACCCAATACGGCACGATCCTCGCGCACGTGACGCGAGTCGCGCGCGACGCCATTCCCGAGCCTGAGGCCAATCAGAACGAGGGCGACCCCGCCCGCGCCGCCGCCAGTTCGACATTCGCCGGCGCCCAGCGCACCCAGAACCTCGTATTCCCGGTCATGCTCGAGCCGGAAGCCGCCGCGATCGGCGTCGATGGCCGCCGCGCGCCGCTGACATCAGGCATGGCCGCCACCGTCGAGATCAAGACCGGCGCGCGCCGCATCCTCGAGTTCATCTTCTCGCCGCTCGTCGAGGTGGTCGGGGTCGCCATGCGGGAGCGGTGAGCCGCTGCCGCGGAGCGTCCGCCGGCGGGCACTGCCCGCCGGCGATAACAAGATAAGATTGCCGTTCATTACAGGCTATCGTTGACGGGCGATCAGATGAATTGGTGTTCCCCCAGCTAGCGCAATTGCGGCTCGCGAAGCGCATTTGCCGATGAGAACGTTTTTGCGGCGTGAAACGGCCTCGAGCCGAAGAGCAGCAACTGAACTACTCGACCCTGCGAAGCCTTGACTCGAACTTTCGGTCCGGCCTTAAACGCAATGCGTTCAGTTAATTGTTTTGGCGATCACCGAGGACAGCCACGCCTTGGTCAAGGATCTGCCGATCGGCTCCGGCGAGATCGAAAGCGCATCGCTATGTCGCGCAACAACGCCTGAAGCGGCCCGGAGCTTGGTGGCGCGTGAAACATGCCGAATATATTCTCGCCCTGCGCATCACCCGCATAAACGACGACTGGGAAGCCTATTGGGCCACGGTCGGCAAACACGCCTCGCGCGCAAAGGCCGCAAATCGGAACCGGTCAACCGTATCACGAAAAGCAGCAGCGTGATTGCATCACTTGGATCGCACCCCGTCGGTACGCCTGGACATTTTTGCTTGTCCACAATCCGTGTTAAAGTGGGGTCGAGCGGGGCAAGCTTGCTTAGGCCGCCATGCAGCGGCAGGGAGAGGATCATTCTCTTTTAGGCCAGTTCTGAAGTTATCACCGTGACGTGAAATCAAAAGGACTTTGTCTTGACCGAAATCACTGTACCTAAGAGACGTCTTGTGACCCTTCGCCGGTTCGTCAGAAGTTATACTCCAGGTCTATACAGAAAATTATTGGCTAGCGACGCTGCACGGCGCTTGTTTCACTATTCAAGAGGAGAGGAAAAAATCTTGCTCCAAGGCGACCTTGCTAATAGATCTACGCTGATTTATGAAAAGAAAGCGTGGCAAGTTGAAGAGTCGCGTTCTGGCGGTGGCTCCAACATTTATGCAACAGAGAAGATCCGTGCCACAATACCTAAGACTGTGGAAAAATATCATATCCGGTCTGTCCTCGACGTACCATGTGGCGATTTTTTCTGGTTTAAGGAGATGCAGTTGCCTATTGAACATTATATTGGCGGCGATATTGTGAGTTCACTAATAGAAGAAAACTCAAAAAAATTTGCTTCGGCAACAAGAAGTTTCCGTGTCATCGATATAACCAGGGATGCGCTACCTCCCAGCGATCTGTTGCTTTGCAGAGATCTTTTCATGCATTTAAGTAACAGCTTGGTGATTTGCGCGTTACGCAACATTGCGGACGCAGAATTGACGTACCTTTTAGTTACTCACTACCCCGACATTGCAGAAAACATCGATATTCACCCGGGCATGCACCGTGGAGTTAACTTCTGCATTACACCGTTCAACTTTCCACCTCCGTTAGAGCAGCTTGATGACTATGCGGTCGGTACTCAATTCCGGCAGCTCGCTCTGTGGCGCATTGCGGATCTTCGTCCGCTCGTAGCTCGGAAAGTTTGAATTCGTTGGCGGTTAGGACGCGTGCTGGAGCGTCACTGGTCCGGAGTTTGGCTCGACTTAAACAGTAGATGCGGCTTTGCGCCTGCACCGCAGGTTTGCGCTTCTCTTGGCCAAGCAGCGTGTTGCTCGCATGGGGGCAGCCTCGCCACTTACCGTTTTGGCCTCGGGCCAAGCCAATACAGCGATGGGGCCGCTTATTGTCGAGTCATCAATTCAGGGGTTTTGCAGGCCCGCTCCGGGCACGACCGATTCACGTCAAGACCTGTCAAGTTGATTGGGTTCTGACCCTAGCCTTCGCCGCCTGTCAGCGCACCATCTGATCATGGGGGTTGTCCCACCCGCCGTTCGCTACTGGGGTAGAAGCATATGATGGATAGGTGAGGGCTCAATGTTTATAGACGCACGTTCGGTGCCGACCGGGAGCGTCATCGAAACGGAGGTCTGCATCGTAGGCGCAGGCGCCGCGGGCATTACTCTGGCGCGTGAGTTTACTAACGCCAGCTTCCGCGTGATCCTGCTAGAAAGCGGCGGCGCCGAGCTGGAGCAGGCCACGCAGGATCTGTACGTTGGCAGCGATATCGGACGGCCTTATGACATCTTCCCGCTCTCGCGGCTTCGTTACTTCGGCGGCACCACCAACCATTGGGGTGGTGTTTGGTGCGATATGCCGAGTTCGCTTGATTTCGAAATGCGCGAGGGCGTCCCGTATTCCGGCTGGCCATTCCCGCTGTCATATCTGGAGCCGTGGTATCGGCGCGCACAACCGATCCTCAAACTCGGTCCTTATGGTTATGCCCTTTCCGATTGGGGCATCGCACCGAGCGATATTCCCGAGCCGTTCCGGGGCCCGCATTTCGTTTGCCAAGTTCTGCAGCAAGGCCCGGCTACCCGATTTGGTCCTGAATATGGGCCCGAATTGCGCCAAGCACGGAATCTGAGCGTTTACCTGCACGCCAATGCGCTGCGTTTTGACGCCAGCGACAATGGCGGAGCCGCGCGACAGCTCAATGTTGGCGTCCTTCCCGATGGTCGCTTTACAGTTCGGGCCCGCATATACATTCTTGCGGCCGGCGGAATCGAAAATGCGCGCCTGCTGTTGCTGTCCGAGAGCGAGGCTGGCATCGGCCTGGGAAACCAGCACGACCTCGTCGGTCGGTTCTTCATGCTCCATTTGGAATATTCGGGCGGCGTAATCGTTCTCACAGACCCATATGCAGATTTGACATTTCAAACAGGTGAAAATGGCGCACGACGCAATCGGCTTGGCGGCGCCCGGCGCTTTGTTTCCTACATACGCCTTTCCGACGAAACCAAGCGCCAACTCAAGTTGCCGAACATGCGCTTGCGCTTCCAATACCCCAGGATCCCCGAGGTCGATGCGCTGATACGGCTCATCCATAGAACCGATCGCGGCGCAGACATTCTGCATGATCTGGGATCAGTGATAACGAAATTCCCTGATGTCGCGACATACATCGCACGTCGGATGGTGTACGGCCGAAATAAGCCCCCAGCGCCCATGGCGTCCATTCCTCTGAATTGCACGTCCGAGCAAATGCCGAATCCGGATAGCCGCATTGGACTTGGCAAAGACCTCGACGTCTTTGGCTTGCGAAAGGTCATCGTCGATTGGCAACTGACGGCGGAAGACAAGCGCGGTATGGCCACTGGGAACCGGTTGTTGGGAGCGGAGCTAGGCCGCGGCGGATTCGGCCGACTCGAGTCGACTGTTCCCGAAGACGATAGCGAATGGCCAAGCGATATGCGTGGGGACCAGCATCACATGGGGACGACTCGCATGCAGAAGGACCCGAATATGGGTGTTGTCGACGAGAATTGCCGCGTTCACGGGGTCGCAAACCTATATGTGGCCGGCAGCTCGTTATTCCCCACTGGAGGCACGTTCAATCCAACGCTGACGATTGTTGTATTTGCGTTGCGTTTGGCGGATCACATCAAGGAACGCCTCCGATGAATGACCAATTTCGTTGTTTGAGCCTGCGGTTAGTTAACGCTTTCTTGGCAAGCCCAATAACATTGTCTTTTAGCCGGGCGGCCTCCCTCCCAGCAACTTGTAATACCCCATCGCGTTCAAAATCCTCCCCCGCTTCCTCAACCACTCGAACTTCTCCTTCGTAAATGGCACAAACGGCCGCACCGTCGCCGCTCGAAGAGGCTTGCCGCCGGGCAATCCGGAAAATTGCTTCACTGCCTCCTCCACCCCCGGCGCGGCCAGCCACGTCTTCGCGGTCCCGCCGGCATGAAACGCCAAGCACGAACGAAAATCCTCCGCGCTCAACAACTGCACGGGCGTCGCCCCGGCCTTCTGCAAGACCCGCTTCCGCTGCGTATTGGCCCAGCAGCGCCACCGATCCGAATCTAAATATCCTCCGCCCATCCGCATCGCCAGGCACGACCACAAAATCGCCTCCACGTGCATCACCCGCGGCATCTCCCCCAGCGACTCTACAAGCCAGTCGAGCCATTCTAGATCGAGCGGCGACCGGTACTGCGCGATGCCAATGTCGACGTGGTCGGCCATCGCGATTCCCTTGACAAATGCCGTCTCCACAACTGAGAACGGCAGCAGGCAGCTGGGCTTCTGCCACATCAGCCGCAGCGTCCCGTCGCCAACTCTCTCGAACGAAAACCGACGCGGGAAATAAACGTCCGGATCGAGGACCACTACCTCGTCCCCCTCCCGCGCCAGCAGCATCGGGTCCGTCAGCTTGCGCCAGCAAGGATGACCCTTGCGAAGCTTCTCCAGCCCCGCACAACTCTTCATGCGATTGCCGCCGTCCTCCCACAGCTCATCGGAAAGCTGAACCTTGATCTTCCCCAAAGTCGCAAACGCTTGCTGCAGCTTCTCCTGATCGCCCGCTGTATCTGTCAACAGGTGTATCGCCTCGTCTCCGTCGAGGTTCTCAGCGAGGCTGCGAATGCATAGCGATGCATACGGCAGAGAAAGCGCACTGAGACTGATGGCAATTACCGTAGACATACTTCTTCCGCCGACGAAACGGCGCCGGCAGCGGCTTCGGGAGATTTGCAGACCGACTGATACACCCCAAGGACCCGCCGGACCTTGGCCGGCCAAGTATAACGATCGGCAATCCGGCGTTGTGCCGCCTCGCCGAGCTCTCGCCGCTTGCTTGGCGTTAAACTCAGCACCGCCTTGGCAAGTTCGGCGACCGCCTGACGGCGACCGACCGGCTCAACCAACACGCCATCCCCCGCCGCCAGGTAATCGCCCGGGCCACCCCAGTTTAGGGCCACGACAGTCAGTCCCAACGACATCGCCTCCAGCACCACCGCCCCGCCGCAATCAAAAATGCTCGGATACAAAAGCACTTCGGACTGCGAGAGCAACCGGGGACATTCCTCGGGGGCCACCCACCCGTGGAAGGTCACCGCGCCGGAAAGGCCCAGCGCCTCGGTCTGCAATTGCAAGCGCGGGCGCTCCGGACCGTCCCCGATGATCCACAGTTCCGCCCACGGCGTCTGCTTCTTCACTTCGGCGAAAACGTCCAGCACCATGTCCACCCCCTTCCAGCTCACCAAACGGCCCAGGAAAGCCAGACGCAGTCCCTCGACCGGGCGGGCCGGCAGATCGTCGGGACGCCGCCAGACATCCGGCTCCACACCGTTCTCGCAAAGAATTCCCACCTTGCCCCTGCAGCCCGAAGGCAACGCCAATCGGGTTCGCTCGTTGGCCACCAGCAGCACCTCCGCTCGCCGCTTTCCTGGAACGAGATAGTTGGCCAAGTCCGCGAAGCCGCGCGCCACCGGCACGAACGCCCGCTCCAGGAAAGACCGGCTGCGGTATCCCGGCGGATAGGTCATGTTGCCGTTCATGGGCCCGATCACCACCGGAACGCCAAGTCCGAACATCATGCTCGGCATGCGCGGGGTGACCGGGGTGGGCTCGTGAACGATGTCGATTTTGTATTGCTCGATCAGCCGCCGGGCCGCGCGCCGCTGCATGAACTGCGTGATCAGGTGCACCACCCACCCGCTGGTGAAGTCCCTTACGTGGTCGGGCAGCGCCTCGCCAAATTTCCAGCAAATCTTCTGAAGCAGGACGTCCGGAACGT
>JBAQGU010000616.1:0-2448 GCA_049287975.1 Roseiarcus sp. | reverse complement strand
GCTGTTGCGAGACCGGGTGCTGGAGCTTTCCTACGCGAAGACGAGCGAGCTCATCCGCAAAACGGCCAGTCAGCATGATCTCAATCCAGCTGCCGTGGAAAGCGCGCTGGGGCCATATAGCGAATGGATGGGGGCGGCCAGCTCCCGCGACGCCGGCGAGGAGACCGAGCTGACCGAGCGTGAGCGACTGGCGGTCGCTCTGGTCGCGCTCGGAAACCAGGAGCGGACGCTCGTCCTCGAAACCCTGGCGCGGCGGGCGGCTTCGCCCAGCGCTCTGCAGGCGCTGATGCACAACGCCGAGGTGCTCGTGGAAGGCGCCAGGAGCGGCGGGAGGCTCGGCTACAAGCGCGCCGCTGAAGCGGCGCTCTCAACTCCGCTTTCGTTCCGGGTCGCCTATTTCTTTTACCGCCGGTTCGGAATCCGCCGCTTTCTGGAGGATCGCCTCGGCGAACGATTCGAGACCCTGCTGGTGACACGCCTACTGATTCAGGAGCTTGCCGACGGCAGCGCCAAGGGCGCGCGTTCGATCTTCGGCGAGCGGGTGGCCGCGCTCATCGACGGCATCCTCGTGGCGCGCCTCAATCAAACCCAGTCCGCGCTTGGCGTGCTTCGCCGCCAATACGTGGATCACGCCGCCGCTCTCGAGGCGAGATTCTTACGTCGATCAGCGCTGCGCAGCGAAATCGGCCGCTACCAGGCCCTGTATGAAGGGGGCCTGATCCCGGCCGAGGTCTACCGGGATCTCACGAGCCGGGTCGAGGATGCTCAGAACGCCGAGCCTCCACCTCGCTTCGACATCGGCCTCAATACTAGAGATCTCGTCGGCCGCCTCGAGTTGTTTGCGGACCTCGACAGCGGGCAACTCGACAGCGTGAGCAAGCTGCTGCGGCCGCGCTTCACCGTGCCCAAAGAGCTGATCGTGCGAAAAGGAGAACCCGGCGACTCGATGTTCTTCATCGCCTCGGGCACGGTCGAGGCGGTCCTGCCCGACAGCAGCATTCCCCTGAAGAGAGGAGACGTCTTCGGCGAGATGGCCTTGCTCACCGGCGAGCGGCGACAGGCCGATGTCAGAGCCCTGACGTATTGCCGGCTATTGGTCTTGCGCAAGGCGGATTTCGATCGCTTCATGCGCGAAAACCGCAACGTGCGCCTCAAGATCCATCAGATCGCCCAAACGCGAGCGGCGCTGAACAGGTCTGACGCCGCGGGAGCGGCTTTGTAGAGCCTCCTCGACTTGGGACTACGTGGCGGATCACACCGCGGATTACAGTGACGCTTTACTTGACCCCCCATAGCGGGCGAGGCGATCACCCGCGACGAGACGTGGCGCTCTACCATCCGATCCGCGCGTCCGTCAGGCGCGTCCTGAGTGGAGCCGCTCCGATCTGACACCGCTCCGACCTGATGCGGGCCGCCTGAGCTCGGTAAAACGCGTGCAGCGCAAGAACCGCATCTTGCGCAGAGCAAAAAAAGAGACTAAGTGAGAAGGAGACCCGCGTCGCATCGTAGATTAGCTTTCCTTAAGTTCGGAGGGCTGGTGATCTTACATGATGTCTTCGCTTTTCGCGTAAATCCGCCGAGCTGCATGTGAGCCGCTACAATTTGGGCGCTTTCCCCCAAGCGCTGTGGGAATGTCGAGCCGACAAGACCGGGCTGCGTGGCATCTAGGGGTGCGAGTTCGGCAACGCTGAGCGTGAGGCGGCGTCCTGAACGCGCATGCCGCGAATTATCCACCCCCAAAGCAATAACCTTATAAGCGTAAGGAAATAGATGAAACCTTTTCAAAATAGACAAACGCATAACCGTCCGATGAGCAATCGTCGCGGGCCGCAATCGCCGAATCAGTTTTTCCAATCAAATGGGCCGAACGTCAAAATACGAGGCACCGCGCGGCAAGTGGCGGAGCAATACCTCCAATTGGCGCGCGACGCTCATACCGGCAACGATCCTGTCGCCGCAGAGAACTATCTGCAGCACGCAGAACATTATTTCCGGCTCATCGGTGCTGCGGAGGCGGCGCAAGTTCGGGCCCAGAACGGCGACAGGGCAGTCTCCGGCGATTTCGATCCTGAAGATATGAACGATGAGAAAGACGTCGGCGCCCTGCCTGATCGGTACTCTTCGAGCGTGGAGCGAGCGCCGCAACGTGTCAATCCCGAAGCTAATTTCGCTCCGCCGACCCCTCCCCAACCGCCCGGGCCAAGCCGACCTCTGATCCAACGCAGGGCGTAGGCGCGAACGGGCACGGTCAGGGCTTCGAGACATGAGATCCGTTGGAGGAAACGGGAGGACGTGCGCTAATTCTTTGGACCCTGCTAGACTCTAAAGTCCAAAGGAGATCCCCCGGCTTTGCCGGGGTGGCAGTAGCAGTTTGACGTTTCCGGGGGTCCCCCGGTCCGGTTCGGTCGTGAGCAGCCACTCACACGAAAGGAACCGGACCGATGGACG
>JBAQGU010000615.1:0-8926 GCA_049287975.1 Roseiarcus sp. | reverse complement strand
GCAACTCTAGCAAGAAATTTGTTGAGCGACTCGGGAGGTTACGCGGCTCTCGTCGAGTCGCTTGCTTGCGACCCGGGCGCCGCAGGGCCCGCGCAGGCCGAAGCTGAAACCGCAGCGTTCATGTTTGAGCGCCGCCTGAGCTCTCCTCCCTCTCGATCTCATCAGGGAGTTCGATCACGATCCGGCCCCCGGGAAAATCGATCCCCACCGCCACCGCCTTGGTGAACAGCAGCAGCAGCGACTCGCCGCCTCCCTCGGGCCTGATTTCGAGAATGTCGCCCGCGCCGTAGTTGTTCAATGCGACGACCCGGCCGAGCGGCGCGCCGTCGCGGCTCACCGCCGCGAGGCCGACGAGATCGTCGTAGTAGAATTCGTCCTCGTCGGGCGGCGGCAGTTGTTCGCGCCGGGCGAATAGCTCCACGCCTGTGAGCGCGGCCGCCGCCTCGCGGTTCGCGATTCCCTCGAGGCGCGCGACGAGCATTTCGTCCTTCAGAAGCCGCACCGATTCGAGCACGAACCGCGCGCCGCGCCCGTCCGTCAGTGGCCCATAGGCGGCGACCGCCTTGGGATCCCGCGTGTAGGATTTGATGCGCACCTCGCCGCGAACGCCCTGCGGCGCGCCGAATACGCCGAGGGCGATGAGGCGGCGCTTCCCTTCTCCCCTTGCGGGACCGAGACAAAGACTCTCGTCTTCGTCGGGGGGTGACGGCGAAGCCGACGGATGAAGGGTCGGTTCAGCTTGCACGGGCGCTTGGAGATTGGCGCCTCATACGGCGCCGACCCCTCATCCGACGCGATAGCCCGTCGAAAGACGGGCATCCTCGACGTCCTATGGCGCCGCATGCTCCCGCAAGGGGAGAAGGGGTAGAAGCGCCGGCGATGCTAAGCCGCCGCCGCTGCAGCGGCCTTCTCGGCCGCGGCCGCCGCGGCGGCGGTGCGCTCCTGCGCCTTCTTCTTCGGCTTGGCCTTAATTGGATTACTGTGCGCTTCGCGTCTGACGATGCCGAGTCCGTCGAGCAGACGCAGCACGCGATCGGTCGGCTGCGCGCCTTTGGCGATCCAGGCCTTGGCTTTCTCGGCGTCGAGCACCACGCGACTGGCGTCGTCCTTGGACTTGATGGGGTCGAAGGTGCCGATCTTTTCGACGAAACGGCCGTCGCGCGGCATGCGGGCGTCGGCGACGACGATGCGATAGAACGGGCGCTTCTTGGTGCCGCCTCGCGAGAGACGGATTTTCAGGGACATTGCATTTCCTTCGGTTATCTCGGATTCGAGAGGTGGAACGAGAACGGCTATTTCTTCTTTCCGGCGAATGGGTTTAGGCCACCGAGGCCGGGCAGCCTCGGGCCGGCCCCGCCCAGGCCGGGAAATTGCGGCGGCAGGTTGAAGGCGCCGGGCGGCGGCGCAGCCGGCAGGCCTGGCGGCGGGGTGGGAAATCCCGCGGGCCCACCTATCTGCTTTTGCAAGGCTTCGATCTGCTCCGGCGTCGGTTGCGGCATTCCGCCGCCCATGCCCATCATCTGCCCGAGCTGGCCCATCATGCCGCGCTTGCCCTTTGCGCCGCCCATCGCCTTCATCATGTCGGCCATCCCGCGATGCTGCTTGATCAACTTGTTGACCGCCTCGACGTTGACCCCCGCGCCGGCGGCGATGCGCTTCTTGCGCGAGGCCTTGCGGGGGTCGTCGGTGAGAATATGCGGATTGCGCCGCTCCTTGGCCGTCATCGAGCCAATGATCGCGCGCTGGCGCTTGATTTGAATCTTGTTGAGATTGGCCGCGGCCAGCTGATCCTTCATCTTGGCCATGCCCGGCAGCATGCTCATGATGCCGCCCATGCCGCCGAGCTTTTCGATCTGCGCGTATTGCTCCGACATGTCGTTGAAATCGAAGATGCCCTTCCGCATCTTCTCGGCCATCTTTGCCGCCTGCGCCATGTCGATCGACTCGGCCGCCTTCTCGACCAGACTGACGATGTCGCCCATCCCGAGGATGCGGTCGGCGAGGCGGCGAGGATGGAAATCCTCGAGCGCATCCATCTTTTCGCCGACGCCGAGAAGCTTGATCGGCTTGCCGGTGATCGCGCGCATCGAAAGCGCGGCGCCGCCGCGCCCGTCGCCATCGACGCGGGTGAGCACGATGCCGGTGACGCCGACGCGCTCGTTGAAGTTTTTCGCGAGATTCACCGCGTCCTGGCCGGTGAGCGAATCCGCCACGAGCAGGATTTCATGTGGCTTGGCCGCGTCGCGGATTTCGGCCATCTCGGCCATCAGCGGCTCGTCGATGTGGGTGCGGCCGGCCGTGTCGAGCAGCACGACGTCATAGCCTTGCAGGCGTGCGACGCTCTCGGCGCGGCGCGCGATCGCTACGGGATCCTGGCCCGGAACGATTGGCAGGGTCTCGACGCCGACCTGGCGCCCGAGCACCGCCAGCTGTTCTTGCGCGGCCGGACGCTTAACGTCGAGCGAGGCCATCAGGACCTTCACCTTGTTGCGCTCGGTCAGGCGCTTGGCGATCTTGGCGGCGGTCGTGGTCTTGCCCGCGCCCTGTAGGCCCACCAGCATGATCGCCACCGGCGCCGGCGCGTTGAGATCGATGGACTGGCTCTCGCCGCCGAGCGTATCGATCAGCGAGTCGTGGACAATCTTGACGACCATCTGGCCGGGCTTGATCGACTTGACCACCGCCGCGCCGATCGCCTTGGTCCGCGTGCGGTCGATGAAGGAGCGCACGACTTCGAGCGCGACGTCCGCCTCGAGCAGCGCGCGCCGCACCTCCCGCATCGCGGCGTTGACGTCCTCCTCGGAGAGGGCGCCGCGGCCGGTCAGCTTGTCCAATATGCCGGAGAGCTTTTCTGAAAGGCTCTCGAACATCGCTTCGCTCCAGAGATTTGACGTCGGAACCGCGCAACGCCGATTGCGCCCGGGGGCGCGACGCGCTGCCGGGCGGGAACCGCCGGCCTCGAAGGGTCGGTCGGCTTATCGACGAGGCGGGGCCTGACGAAGATAGGCGCTTTTAGGCGCGGGGGGAGGGGAAGTCAAACAACGAATCCCCTCTCGCCTCACAGGGCTCCGAGTCAAGTACGTGTCATACTCGCTAACGCGATTCGCCGTCACGAGCGTGACACTGGGTGAAAGCGCGACTCGCGAGCGCGCGCCTTGTCCAGGTCTCAGATTAGCGCTTTGTGCGAGCCGTCGCAGAACGGCGAGTTCTTGGTCGCCTTGCAGCCGCAGAGCCAAGCAGAGCCGTCCTTCTCGGCGGTGAACGGCTTGGGAAAGAAGCTGGAGCCTTTGTGCGAACCATCGCAGAATGGCTGGTTCGCGGATTGGCCGCAGGCGCACCAATAATAGGTCTTGCCGGTTTCGACCGGGCTCGAGTATGGAAACTTTTGCGCGACGCGAGCTTCTGACATCAAATCCCCCTGCTTTGGCAACTTTGAGGACGCAGCGGATCGCCTGCGGTTTCGCCGATTATTTCTTGGCTTCGGTCGACTTCGGGCTGGTGTCGATGCGTTCCGCGATGCGGGCGGATTTGCCGCGACGATCGCGCAGATAATAGAGCTTGGCGCGTCGCACCTTGCCGCGACGCAACACCTTGATCGAGTCGATCATCGGCGAATAGATCGGGAAGACGCGCTCGACGCCCTCGCCATAGGAAATCTTTCGAACGGTGAAGCTCTCCTGCAGGCCGCCGCCGCTGCGCGCGATGCATACTCCCTCATAGGCCTGGACGCGGGTTCGCTCGCCTTCGCTGACCTTCACATTGACGATGATCGTGTCGCCGGGCGCGAATTCGGGTATTTTGCCGCCGGCGCCCAATTTGGCGGCCTGTTCGGCGTCGAGGGTTTGAATGATGTTCACGTCGGTCTCCATGCCGTGACGCCGGCTCCGCGGTTCGCGAAGCCCAGCGGGCGCTTCGGCGCGCTGTTTTCAATTGAGGCGCGATGCTTACAGCATTAGGAACAGCGCGTCCAGCCAGCTTCGCGGACTCTCCACGCCGCTGAAGAGCAGCGTATGGATCGAGCGGTTCCCCATTCCTCATCGTTGGGATCGGCCCGGCGGCTCCGGACCCCATTTCAGCTTCGATACGCATTGTCTTGCGATTCACGACCTCCCGATCGCCCCGGATCGCCCGCCCTTGCCGCCGGGCGAACTCTTTCTTATAGGGCTTGGGCTCGGACCGTCGAAAACTCGGTCCCGAGCTATTAGCTCGAGGGGAGTTGGCGTATCGCTTGGGATTTTAGGATGGAGACCCGTTGATGCGCGCGCCCGGCGGACCGCGACTCTTGCTGAGACGGCTCCGCGAGGTCATGGCGGAGCCCGTCACGGCGCAGGCGCGTCTGGACCGGATCGTCGTCCTGATCGCCTCGAACATGGTCGCCGAAGTGTGCTCGGTCTATGTCGCGCGCGCCGACGGGCCGCTCGAGTTGTTCGCCACCGAAGGCCTCAATCGTGAAGCTGTGCACCTGACCACGATGCGGCCCGGCGAGGGCCTCGTCGGCCTGATCGCGGCGACGGCCGAACCGCTCGCGCTTTCCGACGCGCAAAACCATCCCGCGTTTTCCTACAAGCCCGAGACGGGCGAGGAAATCTATCAGTCCTTCCTGGGCGTCCCCGTCCTGCGCTCCGGCGCTACGCTCGGGGTTCTGGTGGTGCAAAACCGCGCGCGCCGGACGTATTCCGAGGAGGAGATCGAAGCGCTGCAGACGACCGCGATGCTGCTGGCCGAGATGATCGCGTCAGGGGAATTGCAGGCCATCGCAGGAACGACTTCGGCGATCGCGCTCCGCCGGTCGCTCTCCTTGCAGGGCGCACAGATAGCTGAAGGGGTGGGTCTCGGCCACGTCGTGCTGCACCAGCCGCGCGTCGTGGTTTCGAAAATCGTGGCCGACGACGTCGGCGCGGAACTCAGCCGTCTGGAAACCGCGATCGAGGCGATGCGCGCTTCGGTCGACGATCTGATCGATCGCAGCGACGACGGCGCCGCGGGGGAGCATCGCGACGTGCTCGAGGCATTCCGGATGATCGCGCACGATCGGGGCTGGCTTCGCCGCCTTCGCGAGGCCGTCGGCAGCGGGCTCACCGCCGAAGCGGCGGTTGAGCGCGTGCAGAACGACGCGCGCGCCAAATTGCAACGCCAGACCGATCCCTACCTCAGAGATCGACTGCACGATCTGACCGACATCGCCAACCGCCTGCTGCACCAGCTCGCGGGGCAGAGCCTCGTGCTGCTGCCGGAGGAACTGCCCGAGAACGCCATCCTCGTGGCGCGGTCGATGAGCCCGGCCGCGCTGCTCGACTACGATCGCGCGCGTCTGCGCGGGCTGGTGCTGGAGGAGGCCGGCGCGACCAGTCACATCGCGATCGTCGCGCGGGCGATGGCGATTCCGGCGGTCAGCGACGTCTCGAATATTTCCGAGATCGTCGAGCACGGAGACGCGATCATCGTCGACGGCGTCACGGGCGAGGTGCATCTGCGTCCGCCCGCGGATCTCGAGGCAGCCTATGTCGAAAAGGCGCGTCTACGCGCGCGGCGGCAGGACCAGTATCGCGCGCTTCGCGACACGCCGAGCGTGACCTTGGACGGAGTGCCTATCGGCCTGCACATGAACGCCGGCCTGACGATAGATCTGCCGCATCTCGAAGAGACTGGCGCGCAGTCGATCGGGCTGTTTCGCACCGAACTGCAATTCATGCTCGCGACGCGTTTTCCGCGGCTGGACGTGCAGGAGGCGTTCTATCGAACGGTTTTGGACGCGGCCGGAGAGCGTCCCGTCACCTTTCGCACGCTCGATATCGGCGGCGACAAGGTGCTGCCCTACATGAAAGGCGAGGAGGAAGAAAATCCGGCGCTGGGCTGGCGCGCGGTTCGGATCGGCCTCGACCGGCCGGCGCTGCTGCGCCTGCAGATGCGCGCAATGGTGCGCGCCGCCGCGGGCCGCCGATTGCGTGTCATGATCCCGATGGTCTCGACTGTCGCCGAGTTCAACGCGACGCGAGAATTCATGCGACGCGAACTCGCCTTCGCCAAGCATTGCGGCCGCACGCTGCCGGGATCGATCGAGCTCGGAGTGATGGTCGAAGTGCCCTCGCTGCTCTGGCAGCTCGAAGAGATCGCCGAAGCCGCCGATTTTCTGTCGGTCGGCTCCAACGACCTCATGCAATATCTCTACGCCGCCGACCGCGACAACAAGCGCGTCGCGGAGCGGTTCGATCCGTTGTCGGCCGGATTTCTGCGGGCGCTGAAGGCGATCGCCGACGTCGGCGCTCGTCATGGCAAGCCGGTCGCGCTCTGCGGCGAGATCGGCGGACGGCCGCTCGAGGCGATGGCGCTCATCGCGCTCGGTTATCGCGATCTGTCGATGTCCGCGGCGGCGATCGGTCGACTGAAAGCGATGGTGTTGTCGCTGGAAGCCTGCGCGGCGTCGCGGGAGATTCAGGCCATGCTCGCCGTCGGCGGCGACCAGGCGAGCCTGCGAGAGCCGCTCGAGGCGCTGGCCAAACGCCTCGCCGTGCGACTGTAGCGGGCGAAGCGCGCCTCGGTTCGCTCCATCCCTTCCATTTCGAACCACCAATATGACCGTCAACGCCAATCTCGATCTGATACTACGCCGCTTCGAGGAATTAAGCTCGCGCCTGAGCGCGGGCGTCGCCCCCGCCGAGTACGCCAAGCTTTCCCGTGAACTCGCCGAACTCGCGCCGATCGCCGCCGCCATCAGGACCTTGCGCGCGAAGGAGCGGGAGAGCGCGGAACTCGACGCCATGCTCGCGGATCCCTCGCTCGACGCGGAAATGCGTGACATGGCCGAGGCCGAGCTCCGAGACGCCGTCGCGGAGGCCGAGAAGATGGCGCAGGAAATCCGCGTCTCGCTGCTGCCCAAGGACGCGGCCGACGACGGCAACGTCATTCTCGAGGTTCGCGCCGGGACGGGCGGCGACGAGGCGGCTTTGTTCGCGGGCGATCTCTTCCGAATGTATGTAAAATATGCTGAGTCGAAGGGCTGGAAGGTCGACGTGCTCTCCGCGAGCGAAGGCACGTCTGGCGGCTACAAAGAAATCATCGCCGAAATCGTCGGGCGCGGCGCCTTCGCCAAGTTGAAGTTCGAGAGCGGCGTGCACCGCGTGCAGCGCGTCCCGGCGACAGAGACGCAAGGGCGCATCCACACCTCCGCCGCGACCGTCGCCGTGATGCCGGAGGCTCGAGAGATCGACTTCGAGATCGATGAGTCGGACTTGAAGATCGATACGATGCGTTCCAGCGGCGCCGGCGGCCAGCACGTCAATAAGACAGAATCGGCGATCCGGATCACGCATCTGCCGACCGGCGTTGTAGTGGCGATGCAGGAAGAGCGCTCGCAACACCGCAACCGCGCCAAGGCGATGGCGCTATTGCGCTCCCGCATTCTCGACGCAAAGCAACAAAAGGCCGACGATGAGCGCTCGCAGCAGAGGCGCACCCAGGTCGGTTCGGGCGATCGATCGCAGCGCATCCGCACCTATAATTTCCCGCAAGGACGCATGACCGATCATCGCATCAACCTCACGCTCTATTCGCTCGACCGCCTGATCGAGGGCGAAGGCCTCGATGAGGTGATCGATGCGCTGACCGCCGAGCGGCAGGCGCAATTGCTGGCCGATCAGCCGGCGAATTGACGTCGGCGGCCCGCTCCGCGAAGCTCCAAGCGCCGGAGGCGGATCGCGCTGGGGAGGAATCGAAGATGTCGCCGAGAGAGCGCGAAAGCGCCGCGGCCCGCGCACCGTTGCGGCATCCGGGCCCATCGTCCGCCGCCTTCGTCCGCCTGCCGCGCTTTGCACGCGGACAGGCGATCGGGCTGCTCGGCGGCTCCTTCAATCCGCCGCACGACGGACATCGCCTGATCTCGGAGCTCGCGTTGCACCGCTTGCGGCTTGACCGCCTGTGGTGGCTCGCGACTCCCGGCAATCCCTTGAAATCCGGGGCGGGCCTGACCGAGATGCACGCGCGGCTCGAAGCCGCGGAGCGGCTGGCCCGAGACCCCCGGATCACAATCACCGGCTTCGAGGCCGAAATCGGTTCGCGTTACACCTGGGACACGATCGCTTGGTTGGAGCGGCGGGCGGCTGGCGTGCGCTTCGTCTGGATCATGGGCGCCGACAATCTGAGCCAGTTTCATCTCTGGCGTCACTGGCGAGCCATCGCCGATCTCGTGCCGATTCTCGTCGTGGATCGCCCAGGCTCGACGTTGCGGGCCCTGGGCAGCCGCGCGGCGCACGCCCTGGCGCGATATCGTTGGCCCGAAAGCGCCGCGCCGAACTTGGCGAGCCTCGCTCCCCCCGCCTTCGTCTTCCTGCATGGGCCTCGCTCGAGCCAATCCTCGACCGCGCTGCGCCGCGCCGCGAAATTGGATGGATCTCCGTCTTGAAAATTTAACACACCCGGGTCATGTTTGCCTCAGAGCCGGTCGCATCGGCCGGACGCAGGAGAGGATGCCGCCGCTGACCCTTTCGCATGAGACCCAAGAAACCGCACCCCGCTCGTCGCGCAGCCGCCCGCCCGCGCTCGAACATGAGTCATCAAGGATCGACGGGCGACTCGCCCAGACCGTGATCGAAGTCCTCGAGGACGCCAAAGCCGAGGATATCATCTCCATCGACCTGACGGGCAAAACCACCCTCGCCGACTTGATGATCATCGCCACCGGACGCTCGAACGTTCACGTGGGCGCCATCGCCGACCGCGTGGCGCGCGCGTGCCGCGCGGCGGGCTTCCCCGCCCCTCGGATCGAAGGCGTTCCCCACTGCGACTGGGTGCTCATCGACGCCGGCGACGCCATCGTTCACATATTCAACCCCGATGTCCGGCAGTTCTACAATCTCGAGAAGCTTTGGGGCGCCGATCGACCGGGAGATAGTCGGCACGCCCGCTCGAGCTGAGCGCGATTGCGTCTGAC
>JBAQGU010000614.1:0-9176 GCA_049287975.1 Roseiarcus sp. | reverse complement strand
CTGCAAGTGTCCGCGCAACTCCCCGGCGCCAGTCCGGAAACGATGGCCTCCGCGGTGGCGCAACCGCTCGAGACGCAATTCGCCCAGATTTCCGGGGTCTCGCAGATGACCTCGGTCTCCACGCTCGGTTCGACCGCGATCACGCTGCAGTTCGACCTCAGCCGCAATATCGACGGCGCGGCCGGCGACGTGCTCGAGGCGATGAACGCGGCGGGCGGGCAATTGCCGAAGAATTTGCCGACCCCGCCGACCTTCAAGAAAGTCAACCCGGCAGACTCGCCGATTCTCTTGCTTTCCGCCAGTTCCCGATCGTTGCCGTTGACCGTGGTCGACGACAATGTCTCTACCAAGCTCGTCCAGCAGATCAGCCAAATCCCCGGCGTCGCGCAGGTCACCATCGGCGGCCAGCAGACGCCCGCCATCCGCATTCAGCTCGATCCGGCCAAACTCGTGGCGAAAAATCTGTCGCTCGAGGAGGTTCGCGCGCCGCTCTCGATCGCGACCGTCGACGATCCCAAGGGCACCATCTACAGCGGGAATCGCGCGTTCACGATCTATACCAACGATCAGCTTACGCGGGCCAAGGCCTGGAACAACGTCATCGTCGCCTACCGAAACGATGGACCGCTCCGAGTCAGCGACATCGGTCAGGCGGTCGAGGGACCACAGGATACGACGCAGGCGGCATGGGCCGACGGCAAGCGCGCCGTGTTCCTGGTCATCTACAAGCAGCCCGGCGCCAACGTCATCGATACGGTCGACAAGATCATGGCCGAGCTGCCCCGCATCAAGGCCTCTATGCCGCCGTCGATCGACATCGGCGTCATGAGCGATCGTACGCAGACGATCCGCGCGGCGGTTCACGACGTGCAGTTCACACTGCTGCTCACGATTGCGCTGGTAGTGGCCGTGATCTTCGTCTTCCTGCGCAGCGTGTGGGCGACGGTCATTCCGAGCGCGACGGTGCCGCTCTCGCTGCTCGGGGCCTTCGCGCTGATGTGGGCGACGGGCTATACTCTCGACAATCTGTCGCTGATGGCGCTGACGATCTCGGTCGGCTTCGTGGTCGACGACGCCATCGTCATGCTCGAGAACATCACCCGCTACATCGAGGAGGGCGAAGCGCCGCTCGCCGCCGCGCTGAAAGGCTCGGGCCAGATCGGCTTCACCATCGTCTCGATCAGCGTCTCCCTGATCGCGGTGCTCATTCCTCTGCTGCTGATGGGGGGCATAATCGGTCGGTTGTTCCGCGAATTCGCGGTGACGCTGTCGCTGACGATCGTGGTTTCGGCCGTCGTTTCACTGACGCTGACGCCGACGATGGCCGCGCGATTCCTCCCTGCTGCGAAGGATACCCACCACGGTCGTCTGTACGCGCTGAGCGAACGCGGCTTCGACGCGCTGCTGAAAGCCTACGAGCGCGGCCTCGACGTCGTATTGAAATTCCGTTTTATCACGCTGATCGTCTTCCTCGCGACGCTCGCCCTGACCGTCTATCTCTTCGTGATCATCCCGAAGGGCTTCTTCCCTCAGCAGGATACGGGCCTGATCACCGGCATCTCGCAAGCCGCTCAGGACGTTTCCGTCAAGGACATGATGCGCCACCAAGAGGCGCTGGGCGCGGTCGTGATGAAGGACCCCGCCATCGCGCATATAGCGATGGCGATTGGCGGCGCTGGCAATCCCTCGAACACCGGCAGAATGTTCATCACACTGAAGCCGCGCGACCAGCGCGACGTGACCGCCGACCAGATCATCACGCGGCTGCAGCCCCAACTCGCCAAGGTCGAGGGGGCGCAACTGTTTCTTCAGGCGGCGCAGGACGTGACCGTCGGAGGACGGACCGCGCGCACGCAATATCAGTACACGCTGCAGGACTCCGACTTTGGCGAGTTGAACCAATGGGCGCCCAAGATGCTCGCCAAGATGCAGTCCCTGCCGGAATTGCGTGACGTCGCCTCGGATCAGGAGGCGGCCGGCACGACGTTGACGCTGACCTTCGACCGCAATCAGGCCTCGCGCTACGGTCTGACGGCTCAGACGATCGACGACACGCTCTACGACGCCTTCGGCCAGCGGGAAATCGCGCAATATTTCACGCAGCTATCGAGCTACGAAGTGATCTTGGAGGTGCTGCCTAGTCTGCAGGAGGATTTGGCGACCCTCGACAAGATATTCCTGAAGTCGTCGACGGGCGGCGAGGTCCCCCTCTCCACTTTCGCCAAATGGTCGACGACCCCTGTCCAGCCGCTGGCGATCAACCATCAGGGGCAATTCCCGGCGACGACTATCAGCTTCAATCTGGCGCCGGGCGCGGCGCTGAGTCAGGCGACCGACGCGATCGAGCGCATCAAGAACGAGCTGAAGCTTCCGGCCACCGTGATCACCAGCTTCCAGGGTAACGCGCAGGCCTTCCAGGCGTCGCTGACGACGGTTCCGCTGCTGATCGTCGCGGCGCTGGTCGTCGTCTATCTCATCCTCGGCATACTCTACGAAAGCTACATCCATCCGATCACCATTCTGTCGACTCTGCCTTCGGCGGGCGTCGGCGCGCTGGCGACGCTGATGCTGTTCCACTTCGATTTCAGCCTGATCGCGCTGGTCGGCATCATCCTCTTGATCGGCATCGTGAAGAAGAACGGCATCATGCTCGTCGATTTCGCGATTACCGCGGAAGAGGACGAGCATCTCGCCCCGCAAGACGCCATTCGCCGCGCGGCGCTGCTGCGCTTCCGTCCGATCATGATGACCACGATGGCGGCCATCCTCGGCGGCGTGCCGCTCATGCTGGGAACCGGCACCGGCTCCGAGATCCGGCAACCGCTCGGCTACGCCATGGTCGGCGGCCTGATCGTCAGCCAAGCCTTGACGCTGTTTACAACGCCGGTGATCTACATCTATCTCGATCAATTCCAGAACTGGGTCTCCAGCCGGCGCCGGCCAGCGAAGAAGGCTGCCGCCGCGACAGTCCCGAGCCACGCCGCGGTCGCGGAATGAGTTCGCCCCATTCGAGAACCGCCGTTCGAGCTGGGCGGGGAGAGGGCGGTCCTCGAATTCCGCATGGGGCGCTCATACAGAACATTTTTAAGTTTCTCCTGGGGTATCGGACAAAGTGGCATCAGCGCAGAAAAGTACATTCCTCAGCAAAGCAGCCCCATCGCGAAGCGTAGGGCAGCGTCGCCGCGCCTACTCCCGCAAAACCGTCCGATCCGCATGGCTTCTCGCTCACGCAATACGTTGTAATACTGTAATATTTGACATTCACGCCAAAAATGTTAGGCTTTCGACATGAAATCAACCCGTGACGGCACTGCATTCGTCCTACCCCCGGCCCTCCTGGCCGAAGTGGAAGCGGCTGCGCAGGAGGACCACCGCGCCGTCGACGACGTGGTTCGCGATTTTATCGAGCACGGGCTGAGCGACCGCCGCTGGAAAACTCTCGTCGAAAAAGAGCGCAAGCGCGCTCGTGATGCGGGCCTCCCCGAGGACGACCAGCCCATGGCTGAGGAATACCGCCGGTCTGTTCGCGGAAAAATCGCCCAAGGGCTTCAGTCCTTGCGTGACGGCAAGGCCACGGACGGCGAGACGTTTATGGCGAAAATGGACGCCGAACTGGCCGAGCTCGAGCGGCAAGGCCGCTAGTGAGGCGGTATGCGTTATCGCAAGAGGCCGAGCAGGATTTAGGCGATATCCGAGCCTATTATCTTGCACGGGCCAGCGCGCGGACCACCCGCTAGTCATGCGCGAAATCACCAAGGCGATGGGGTTCCTCGCCAGTACACCCGGCGCGGGACACAGCCGCGAGGACTTGACCGATGCCCCAGTGAAATTCTGGCCGGTCTTCTCCTACCTGATTATCTACGACCCGGCCACTCAGCCGATAGGCGTCGCGCGCGTGCTGCACGGGGGCCAGGACCTCAAAGCCCTGCTGAAAAGGCACACCCCGCGACCTTAGAAAGGGCGTGGTTAATTCATTCGGCATCACCTTCCACAAAGAGGTAACCGCAGCAGTCCGAACAAGGCCCCGCTAACGCCCGCTCGCGCTCACTTCGGCTTCGGCCGACAAGTCATGGAGGCTGTCGGTGGCGCTGGCGAAACTGCCGACCACCGGTGCCCGATGTCGCGCGCGACCCTGACCGGGATGAGATTGAAGCCGCGACCGCCCGGTTCGTAGGATCGAAGCTGATCCAGCCGGCGCGCGATGGACATTTTGTTTCCAATAATCTAAATCAATGCTAGGTTCGAACTTCCGTCAGGCCGAACCCATTGCGCGCATGAACTCCACCTGCCACCAAAGCAAATTTCGCTCGAGCACGCACCTCGCGAGCCCGTGAATGCGGCGCGACTGCGCCGAAAACGCGGCTGAAGGACGGCCGACCCCTCGAAAATATTTGGAAACGGACTTTTGGTCGGTTTGGGGCCCTGCAAGCCTTTGAAATTCCACAAAACACACCAAAGTTTTCTCTGGAAATTGCTTGGAGAAAACGAGGCTGGATTTGGAAAGACTTGGAGAAAAAGCTTGCAGACGCGCCTTTGTTCCGCCGTCTTTTCCGACGCGAGCGCGCGTTTACCGGCCGCCGCGCGGGTGGAGGCGGCGGGTCGTCACACCTGCACGATGGAATTGAAGTCGAAGATGGCGCCCGCGGGATTTTCACCGACCCGAAGTGTCTTCTCGTCCGGAAAATGATACGGCGGCACGGGCAGATTGTAGGGCGCGGGAACGCCGCTGAACACACGACCGGACAAGTCGTATTTCGAACCGTGACAAGGGCAGAAATAGCCGCCTGGCCAGTTGGGCGCGGGGTCGCTGGCGTTGGCGTTGGGAAAGAACTTGGGGATGCAGCCCAGGTGCGTGCAGATGCCGACCAGGACGAGATATTCCGGCTTGATCGAACGATGCCAATTGACGGCGTAGGACGGTTGTTGAAGGACGGTCGAATTCGGGTCGGAGAGCCGCTCGACGAGCTTTGGATCCTGCAGAGCGTCGAGCAGGGGCTTGGTCCGGTTGGCGATGAAGACCGGCCGGGCGCTCCAGAGCACGACGATCTGCTGCCCGGGTTCGATTTGCTTCAGATCGATATCTACCGGGCCGCCCGCCGCCACAGTCGATGCGTCCGGATTCATCTGGTCGATGAATGGCCACAGCGTCGCCGCCGCGCCGACCGCGGCCACCGAGGCCGTCGCGAGGTAGAGGAAGTCTCGGCGCGAGGGGGGTTCGATCGAACTCGCCTCCGGCGCCGAAGTAACGGAATTTGTCATCGTCTGAACCGCCAATCTCGCGCCGCGCCACACCGGCTGCGAAAGTAGGAAATTCGGCGTCGGTTGGCAATATCCGGCGAGAACCATTCCTCGCCAGATACACTACTCAGCCGGGCGCTGCGCCCCGAGTTCATCATTGCGCCGAATCCGATCTGTCCGATCAGGCCAGCGTCCCGGTCGGCGCGAACAGCGCGCGCAATTCCGATTTGAGTATCTTGCCGTTCGGATTGCGCGGCAGGATCTCTCGGCAAAAGACGATTTTCACCGGCACTTTGAACGCCGCGAGCCGCTCCGCGACGAAAGCGCGCAACTCGGCTTCGTCGGCATGCGCGCCCGGTTTGAGGGTGACGACGGCGGCCGGTTCCTCGCCCAACGTGCGATGCGCGATGCCGACAACGGCGGCGTCGACGACGGCGGGATGTTCGTAGAGCGCGTTCTCGACCTCGATGCAGTAGATGTTCTCGCCGCCGCGAATGAGCATGTCCTTGGCGCGATCGACCAGCGTGCAGAAGCCCTCTTCGTCCAACTTGCCGATGTCGCCGGTGCGCAGCCAACCATCGACGAAGGTCTGCTTCGTCGCATCGGGTTTGCGCCAATAGCCCTTCACGACATTCGGCCCGCGCACCCACAGTTCGCCGGTCTCGCCGACGCCCCTGTCGCGGCCGTCTTCGCCGACGATCCGGATTTCGCAAACCGGCAACGCGAGTCCGCAGCTGTCCGGGCGCAGCTCATAGTCTTCGGCGGCGTGATGGGTGAAGGTGGCCGAAGTTTCGGTCATGCCCCAGGCGGTTCCAGACGATGATTTCGGAAACCTCTGCTTGATGCGCCGCACCAGCTCGCCCGGCGCCGGCGCGCCGCCGTAACTCAGGCCCTCCAGCGAGGAAAGATCGTATTCGCCGACCCTCGGGTGCTCGATCAGCTGCCAGGCGATGGTCGGCACGCCTCCGGCGGAGGTGATGCGCTCCTGCTCGATGAGGCGAAGCGCCAGTTCCGCGTCCCATTTTCGCATCGTCACGACCTTCACGCCGTGGACGAGCGAAGGGATCAGAACCGCCTGGCAACCCGTCGTGTGGAAAAATGGAACCGAAAGCAGCACCGACTTCTGCGGCGCGTCCGGATCGGGCGAAGGTTGGGCTTCGCCGCGCCGCAGATGCGCGAAGGCCACGGCGAACGGCCGCGCCATGATCGTCGTGCAGGAATTGCGATGCGTTCCGAGCGCGCCCTTCGGCTTGCCCGTAGTGCCCGAAGTGTAGAACAGCGTTGCGTCGTCCTCTGGCGCGAGATCGACCTCGGGGAACGCTCGGTCCGGCAACGCGGCCCAACCGTTGGGCTCGCCGATCCAATCCTCGAGCTTGCCGACGAGCGGATGCGCGACCTCCTCGCCTTCCCGGCAGACGAGAACACGAACGAGCGCCGGACAGGCGTGCAGATGCTCGAATAGACGCTCCAGCCGCTCGCGATCCAGGAACGCGACCTTGGCGCCCGAATCGGTCAGGCTGTATTCCAGCTCCGGTCCGGTCCCCCAGGCGTTCAGAGGCGTCGCGATGGCGCCGACGAGCACGGCGCCGAAGAACGCGACCGGCCATTCCGGCAGATTGCGCATCGCAATGGCGACGCGATCGCCCTTGCGCACGCCCAAATCGCGCAGAACCGTCGCGACGTTCAGCGCCGCCCGCGCGAAGCCGTCGAAGCTGACGCGATCCTCGCCATGGACCAGAAAAGTCTTGCCGCCAAATGCGCGGCCCGCCGCAAAAGCTTCTCGCAGAGTGGGCGGCGCTTTCTTCCAAACGCGGAGCGGGACGCCCGAAATCTCACGCTGCTCGATTTCGAACGGCGAGCCGGGACCGGTGAGGCGGGCATAAGCTTCTGAAATCGAAATCGCGGGGAACGCGGCGGGCGTCGTCATCGCGGTCTGTCCTCTCACGAGTATGGGAGACGCGGGCGCCGACTGCGTCCGGCGCGAAGCGCCCAAAACCCAGCCGCCTCACGGGATGGTCACGACGACCTTGCCGAGCGCATGGCGTCCCGCGAGCCAGGCGATCGCGGCGCCCGCTTCGCGAAGCGGGAAACGCTTGGATATGCGCGGCCGGATCGCGCTTTTTTGGTAAAGCGCGAAAAGCTCCTCGGCGTTGCGCGCGTTGCCCTTGGGATCGCGCGTCGCGAAGGCGCCCCAGAACACGCCGACGACCTGACAGGATTTCAGCAGCGTGAGGTTGAGCGGCAATTTTGGAATGCCGGCGGGAAAGCCGATGACCAGGAGACGCCCCTCCCAGCCGATCGAGCGCAGGGCCGCTTCGGTGTAGTCGCCGCCTACGGAATCGTAGATCACGTCGGCGCCTTTTTCACCGCAGGCGGACTTGAAGAGTTCGGCGAGTTTCTTCTGGCCGTCGCGATCGAACGGACCTTCGGGATAGACGAGCCCCTCGTCGGCGCCCCAGCTCTTGGCGGCCTCGACCTTCTCGGGGGTGGACGCCGCGGCGATGACGCGCGCGCCGAGCGCCTTGCCGAGTTCCACCGCCGCCGACCCGACGCCTCCGGCGGCGCCCAGCACCAGCAAAGTTTCGCCCGCCTTCAGCGCGCCGCGGTTGACCAGCGCGTAGTAGGAAGTGCCATAAGTCATCAGGAACGCCGCCGCCTCGTCGAACGGCATGGCGTCGGGAATGGCGATGCAACGGCGCGCCTCCACGGCGATTTTCTCCGCCATGCCGCCCCACCCCGTCGAGGCGAGCACGCGTTGACCCGCCTTCACGTGCGTCACCCCCTCGCCGACGGCCTCGACGACGCCCGCGATCTCGCCGCCCGGCGCGAACGGGCGCTGCGGCTTGAACTGATAGCGATCCTCGATGATCAGCGCGTCGGGGTAATTGACGCCGCAGGCCGCTATGGCGATCAGCACCTCGCCCTTGCGCGCGACCGGGTCTGCGATCTCCTCGACGACCAGCGTTTCGGGGCCGCCGACTGCGCGGCTGAGCACGGTTTTCATTCCAAATCTCCGTT
This sequence comes from Roseiarcus sp., assembly GCA_049287975.1. Taxonomy (GTDB): domain Bacteria; phylum Pseudomonadota; class Alphaproteobacteria; order Rhizobiales; family Beijerinckiaceae; genus Roseiarcus. Next base: position 920 of record JBAQGU010000614.1, on the reverse strand, counting down.
GGATCAGGTGATGGTGGCGCCGCCGTCGATGACGATGGCTTGGCCGGTCATGAAGGCGCCGGCGCGGGACGCCAGAAACACGGCCGCTCCGGCGATCTCGTCAGGCTCGCCGATGCGGCCGAGTGGCGTGCGTTCGTTGGTCGCTTTCAGGGTCTGTGGATTTTCCCACAGAGCGCGCGCGAAATCGGTCTTGACCAGGCCCGGCGCAATGCAATTGACCCGGATGTTGCCCGGCCCGAATTCCAGCGCGAGGTTGCGTGCGAGCTGGAAATCGGCGGCCTTGGAAATGTTGTAGGCGCCGATCACCGCACTCGCCTTGATGCCGCCGACCGAGGACACGATGATGATTGCGCCGTCCTTACGCGCTTTCATCTGCGGCGCCGCGAAGCCGATCAGCCAATGGTTGGCGATGACGTTGTTTTCCAGGATTTTGCGGAACTGGTCGTCCGATATGCCCTCGAGCGGCCCGTAATAAGGATTCGAGGCGGCGTTGCACACGAGGATGTCGATCTTTCCGAGCGCGCGGTCGGTCTCTTCCACGAGCCGGCGAAGATCGTCCTTCGAGGAAATGTTGGCGGGAACGGCGATTGCGCGTCCATCGCCGTGACGCCCGTTGATCGCGTCGACGACCTCCTGGCAGGCGGCCGCCTTGCGCGAGGAAACGACGACTTTCGCGCCGTGCTCCGCCAGGCGCTCGACGATCGCCCGGCCAATGCCCCGCGAGGAGCCCGTGACGACCGCCACTCTGCCGCTGAGATCGAAAAGCGACACGCGATGTCCTCCCGAGAATGAAGATTTGCGCTCGAGGAAACCTTAGACGCTGGGGTGGCTAATGCAAGCGTGGGCCGGCGCGCTGGCGCGAAAGGGCGGCGCGGTTACGTCCTTGGCTTTCGTTTAGATTTGTCTTAGCGTCCCAGAGC
>JBAQGU010000613.1:0-2276 GCA_049287975.1 Roseiarcus sp. | reverse complement strand
ATCGCGATCGGCGCCGATTGCTCGCTCGAGCGGGGGCGGTGGCCCCAATCGATGGCGTCGAGCCTCAGGCAGCGGCTGAAATGATCGTTTTGGCCGAAAATGGGAAGCATCGGGACCTTGGCGTCGTCGCACACGCCCTTGAGAAAATATGAGCAGCGCGGCCCGAAATGGCAGCCTTTCGGGCGTTGATGCGGCAATGGCAATTGGCCAGGTATCGCGATCAGCGGGTTGGAATTCTTGTTCGTACCGGGCATCGGCATCGAGAGGAACAGGCCTTGCGTATAGGGATGGCGGACCGAGCCGAAGACGTCCGCTATCGCGCCCGTCTCGACCGCCTCGCCGGAATACATCACGGTCACCGAATCGCAGGTCTCGAGGATGAGCCCGAGATTGTGCGAGATGAACAGCATCGACGTGCCCAAGCGTTTGCCCAGATCCTTGACGAGTTCGACGATGCCGGCCTCCACGGTGACGTCGAGCGCCGTCGTCGGCTCGTCGAGTATCAAGAGTTCGGGGTTGCACAGCAGCGCCATCGCGATCACCACGCGCTGCTGTTGGCCGCCCGACAATTGGTGCGGATAGGACCGCATCATCCGATCGGGATCGGGCAGCCGGACCGCCTTGACCATTTCGATCGCGCGCCGCTCGGCTTCGGCTTTGCTCACCTTGTCGTGGATCAGCGGCGCCTCCATCAATTGCCGGCCGATCCGCATGGTTGGATTGAGCGAGGCCATCGGCTCCTGATAGACCATCGCAATCTTGGAGCCGCGAATCCCGCGCATTTCCTGCTCGGAGAGCGTCGCGATATCGCGTCCCTTGAAGCGGATCGCGCCCTTCGTCACGCGGCCGATCTTCGGCAGATCGCGCATCACCGCCAGCGCGACGGTCGATTTGCCGCATCCGGATTCGCCGACGAGTCCCATCGACTGACCGGGCATCACCTTGCAGGAAAAATCCATCACCGAGGGGATTTCGGCCGAGCGCGTGAAGAAGGAAATGCTGAGATTGTCGATTTCGAGGATCGGATCCATCGGCGTCAGTCTCGTAGCGATTGTTCGCGCAGCGCGTCTGCGAGCAGATTGAGCCCAAGAACGAACGACATCATCGCCAGCGCGGCCGGCAGAGCAGGGTGGATGTAGAGCCGCATGAACCGGCTCGCTTCCTTGATCGTCGTCCCCCAGTCCGGACTCTCCGGCGGCATGCCGAGCCCGAAATAGCCGAGCGCCCCGAGCAGGATGGTGGTGTAGCCGATGCGCAGGCAGGAATCGACGATCAGCGGCCCGCGCGCGTTCGGCAGGATTTCCCAGAGCATGATGTACCACGGGCTTTCGCCGCGCGTCTGCGCGGCGAGCACGTATTCGCGCGTCTTGATGTCGAGCGTCAGGCCGCGCACGATCCGGAAGATGCCGGGCCCGGAAGCCAGCGCGACCGCGATGAAAATGTTCAGCGTGCTCGGACTAACCCGCAGGATTCCGAGCGGATCGGCGTCGAACACGAATGTCGCGAACAGCCAGCCGCCGACCAGCGCCGTCACGGCGAGCCGGATCGCGAGCTGAAGCGGGCGCGCCTTGTAGCCGGACCAGATGAGGACGACGAACAGGACGATCGGAAACAGAAAGAAGATCGCGGCGAGCGTGTAGGGAATCGGCGTCTCCAGGATCCCCGGCGAGACGAGGAGATAGAACAACAGGATGATCGGGAAGGAGAGCACGAGATTGGCGAGGAACGACAGGAACGCGTCGACGCGGCGGCCGAAATATCCCGCGGGAAGGCCGAGCGTGATTCCGAGCGACAAGGCCAGCAGCGTCGCCAAGGGGGCGATCACCAGGACGACGCGGCTGCCGGCGACGACCCGGGCGAACACGTCGCGCGCGAGCCTGTCGCCGCCGAACAGATAGGGAAGCCCGGAGGCGGGCTCGATGGCGCCCGGCAGCGCGTCCTTCATTTCCGCGATCTGCCCGAGCGGGTCGAACAGCATGATCCATTTGGCGAAGATCGCCGCGAACAGCCAGAAGCCGACCAGCAGCAGACCCGCGAGCCCGGGTCCGGTTTCGAGGATCTGCCCGTAGAGGCCGAGCTTGCGACGGAACGCCCAGCTCGCGCCGAGGACGACCGCCAGGCTCAACCAGACCGGAAGCAGCTGATAGAGCGCGCGCAGCGTGATTTGAAATGGATCGAGGAACTGCACTATTGCACGCGAATGCGGGGATTGAGATAGGCGTAGCCGATATCCGAGATGAGTTGCGTCGCCAGCACGAGGGTCACGGAAACGAGCG
>JBAQGU010000612.1:0-5692 GCA_049287975.1 Roseiarcus sp. | reverse complement strand
GGTTGCGGGGGCTCGGGTGGCGTCGGCGTATCGTCGACGTGGCGCAGGTCCGGGGGCGGTTCGGGCGGTGTCGGCGGTGTCGGATCGACCACGGCAAGTTGTCGCTGCGGCGGCGCCGGCGGCGTGTTCGACGGCTTGGCGTCCCGCTCGCCATGCATGATTTCGTTGAGCTGCGACTGGGTGATCGTATCGACTGGGATCGACTCCGCGGCGTCGTCGAATTTTGGCGCCTGCGCGAAGCCGACGACGAGCAGCGCAAACAGCGCGGCGTGCAGCGCGCCCGAAACGTAAAATCCCGACTTTTCCGAGCCGCTGCTCAAATCCGGCCTCGTCTCATGGCGAAGTAGGATCGGTGACGAGCGCAACCTTCTTATAGCCTGCGGACGTCAATTCGCCCATGATCTGCGCCACACGCCCATAAGGTACGATCTTCGACGCCCTGACATAGACCCGCGCGTCCGGACCGTCCTTGGCGAACTCGCGCAATTTGTCGAGTACGTCGGCGTCGGCGACGGGTTGATCCATGAGGTAGACCTGCCCCTGATCGTTGAGCGTGACGGAGACCGGCTTCTGCTCGACGTTGAGCGCGCCGGCCTTCGCCTGCGGCAGGTCGACGGCGACGCCGCTCGTCAGCAGGGGCGCCGCGACCATGAAGATGATCAGCAGCACGAGCATGACGTCGATGAACGGCGTCATGTTGATGTCCGCCATCGCGCCATAGCGCGGCACGCCCCGGCGCCCCCGTCCGCTCTTGCGCCCCGCACCCGTCGCCATGCCCATTGGCCTGCTCCTTCAAAAATCGATGGATCAGGCCGCCTTGTCGCCCGGCAGATGCTGGTCGATCTGTCGCGACAGGATAGACGAGAACTCGTCGGCGAAGCTCTCCATGCGCGCCTGCGCCCTGGCGACGTCGCCTTGCAGCTTGTTGTAGGCGATCAGCGCCGGGATCGCGGCGAACAGGCCGATCGCGGTGGCGAGCAGCGCCTCGGCGATGCCGGGAGCCACGACCGCCAGCGAAGTGTTCTTCGAGGCGGCGATCGAGCGGAACGAGGTCATGATGCCCCACACCGTGCCGAACAGTCCGACGAACGGACCCGCCGAGGCGACCGTCGCGAGAAACAGCAGGTTGGACTCGAGCCGTTCGACCTCGCGCGCGATGGAAACGTCGAGCACTTTGTCGATGCGGGCGTGCAAGCCGCGAAACGAGGACGCCGTGTTCTGGAACGAGCGCTTCCATTCGCGCATGGCGGAGACGAACAGCGTCGCCGCGCCGGCGTTCGGCTTCTCCGACAGCTTGCCATAGAGTTCTTCGAGCGACTGGCCGGACCAGAACACCTGCTCGAAGCTGTCCATCTCGGAACGAAACCGCCTGAACAGCAGCGTCTTGTTGACGATGATCGTCCAGGACCAGAACGAGGCGGCGAGCAGCCCGATCATCACGACCTTGACGACGGGATGCGCCGTCCAGAACATCGACAACAGGGTTGTTTCCGGAGTGTCGTTCATCTCGGGCGGAACCTCGCTCGTCTGTTGAGGGATCGACTCTTTGCGGGATGTCGATGTTGGCTTGACTTACGGGCGCGCCGTCGGCTCGTTCGGCTCTGCGCCGCAATTGGGCCGAAACTTTGGCTCGGAGCCCGCGATCCCCAAGGTGGGGTTTTAGCGAATGAGTTAGGCGCTCGGCAAGGTTAAGGTGGAGTTACCGCAGGCGGCTGCGCGATGCAATGGACTCGCGGATGCGACCTCGTTTGCGGATCCGGCCGTGGGAAGACCATCGCGCCCGCGGAGATCGCCCGAGGCCGTGGTCGAGGAGGCCTAAGTTCGAGCAGCGCGGTTCGCAACAAGCGCCGCGATCAATGCCGTCCAGCCGGTTTGGTGAGAAGCTCCGAGCCCTTGACCCGTCTCGCCGTGGAAATATTCGTAGAAGAGGACCCGGTCATTCCACGCGGGGTCCTGGTCGAAACGACGGTTCCCGCTATTTACGGGACGATGCCCATCAGTGTCGCGCAGGAACAACCGCAACAAACGGCGTTCGATCTCGTCGGCCACGGCGCCAAGATGCGCCTGCGAACCCGAACCTGTCGGCAATTCGACGGTGAATTGGTCGCCGAGGCTTCCATGCAGGTTGCGTAGGGACTCCACAGCGAGGAAGTTGAGGGGGAACCAGATCGGTCCACGCCAGTTCGAATTACCGCCGAAGAGGGCCGTCTGGGACTCTCCTGGTTCGTAGTCGAGGCGCACGCTGCCGCCGCCGTCCAAGGCGAGGACAAGCGGATGGTCGCGGTGAAAGCGCGAGAGCGAGCGCAAGCCGTAAGGCGAGAGGAATTCCGTCTCGTCGAGCATCCGCGCGAGTATTCGCCGCAGTCGCTGTTCGCCCACGAGGCAGATGAGTTCCGGGCGATTGTCCTTCGTGAAATGCAGAAACTCCCTGAAATGCGGCCTGTGTTCCACGAACCACTTCGCCCGTGCGCGGAAGTTTGGCAGTCGCTCCCACAGCGACGCGCTGATCTGGACGGCGGCAAAGATCGGAAGCAGTCCCACCATCGAGCGGGCGCGGATTGTGAAGACCTGGCCGTCAGGCTTGCGCAGACGATCGTAGAAGAAACCGTCTTCTTCGTCCCAGAGTTCGCCCATTGCGAGAGCGATCTTTGCGAAGTGTTCGAAGAACTTCAACGCCACATCCTCGTAAGAGGGATCGTGATTGGCGAGGCGAATCGCAATTTCCAGCATGTTGAGGCAGAGTTTCGCCATCCATGCCGTGCCGTCGGATTGCTCGAGTATGCCCCCGCCAGGCAACGCGGCCGAGCGGTCGAACGGCCCGATGTTGTCGAGCCCGAGGAAGCCTCCCTCGAAGATGTTGTCACCGATGGCGTCCTCGCGGTTGACCCACCAAGTGAAGCTGATCAGCAGCTTGTGAAATACGCGCGCCAGGAAATCGAAATCCTCGCCGCCATCGATATTGAAGACGGCCAACGCGGCCCACGCCTGGACGGGCGGGTTCACGTCGCTGAAGTTCCATTCGTAGGCCGGCAACTGCCCGTTTGGATGCATATACCATTCTCGATTCAGGAGGCGAAGCTGGTGCTTCGCGGCAGCCGCGTCGATGTGGGCGAGCGCCACGCATTGGAACGCGAGATCCCACGCTGCGAACCACGGGTATTCCCACTTGTCGGGCATCACGAGAAGATCATGGCAGTCCAAGTGCCGCCATTGGCCATTGCGTACTCCGCGCCGAGCGGCTGGCGGCGGCGGTTCGGTCGGATCGCCTTCCTGCCAGCGCAGAACGTCGAAATGATAGAATTGCTCGCTCCAGACCAGCCCTGCGAACGCCTGGCGCATGATAGCCGCTTCTTCGCCGGTGGCGCCTGGCGGCCGCAGCGTCGCATAGTATTCGTCCGCTTCCTGGCGCCGCTTGGCCAGCGTCAGGTCAAAATCTACGCCTACGTCGAAGGCGCCGGTTGCATCGTCGCGCGCGAGGCGAAGTCTGAGCTCGACGCGCTCCCCTGGCGCGACTGTGAGGCGGTGCCAGCACGCCATCTTCGTCCCATTCCGCGCGGGATTTACTGTCGCCGCCCCAGCGACGACGTGATCGTTGACGCCATCCTTTGGGAATGGCGATCGAGCGGCGACCCCGAACAGGCGCGCCACATTTGTCTCGTTCTCGCAGAAGAGGAGTTCTGGGAGGCGTCCGGTTGGATCGGGCCCCGCGACCAGACGCCATCGCCCGAGGTCGGCATCCTCGGCGATAGCCATTGCCGGCTCCCCCGGCCCGGCGGAGGCGACTTTGATCGACGGCCGCTGAAATTCGTCTCCCCACGACCACCGGTTGCGGAACCATAGTGTCGGCAGCACGTGCAGCTCGGCCGCCTCCGGGCCGGCGTTGCGAATCTCTATCCGCACGCATAGATCGCGCGGCGCCGCCTTCGCATAGTCCACGACGATCTGCCAGTACCTGTCGTCGTCGAACGCCCCGGTGTCGATGAGTTCGAACTCGGGATCCTGCCGGCCGCGGCGGGCGTTCTCTTCACGCAATCGCTGGTATGGGAACTCCGATTGCGGGTAGTGATAGCGCCAACTCAGCCACGAGGCTGTCGGCGTCGCATCTACGTACCACCAATACTCCTTGACGTCCTCGCCGTGATTGCCCTCCGGGCCGGAAAGTCCGAACAGTCGCTCCTTGAGGAACGGGTCGCGCCCGTTCCAGAACGCCATGGCGAAACACAAATATTGGTTGAGGTCGCAGATCCCTGCGAGTCCGTCCTCGTTCCAACGGTAAGCGCGCGATCGCGCCTGCTCATGGGTGAAGTATTCCCATGCCTTGCCGTCAGGGCTGTAGTCTTCTCGCACCGTGCCCCAGGCTCGCTCGCTGACGTAGGGGCCGATCGCTTTCCAGTCACCGGGATGATCGACCGATCCCTCGGCGAGCCTCGCGTGCTCGGCGGAAGCCGGCCGGCCTCGAAGACGCGCCTCATTCATTACAGTCGCCCGCCGATGCGCTGACCCGTCTGCAACGACGATGGCGATCCGATGCAACTCCTCTCATTGTTCCCGCAACCGGCGCGATCGGCAAGACGACGGCCGACGCGTCGGCACTCCACGCGCGTGCGGCTTGCGGGCGCACTAGCCTTTCCACACATTATCGGCGCCCACCTCGATCTGTAGCGTCATTTTGCTGGCCGGGGCGGTTTGCGAGGCGCTTTGCCCTCCATGCCGGTCTCCTCCTCCCAGGCGCGAAAGCCGCCCAGAAACGCATTCGCGTTGTCGCCGGCGCGGCATCCGGGGGGCAGCTCGTCGAGGTGCTTCACATTGCCTCCGCCGAGCACGACGTCGTCGGGTTCGAGCGCAGCGACGAGGCGCGCGACCACGTCCACGACATGCTTTCGCCACTTCTTCTCGCCGTGTGATGTCAGGCCGCGCAAGCCAACGTAGTCCTCGTAGGTGCTTTTGCGATAGGGCAGATGCCCCAGCTCCATCGGCTCGATGACGCCATCCACGATCATCGTCGACCCCAGCCCGGTCCCCAAGCCGAGAAAGAGCATCCTGCCGCCCTTATAGCTGCCGAGGGCCTGCATCGCCGCGTCATTCATCACCTTCACCGGCCGCTCGAACGCCGCCTCGAAGTCGAAGCCGACCCAGCCCGCGCCGAGGTTGTGCGGTTCGGCCACCGGTCGGTTGTGGACCACCGGCCCAGGGTAACCCGTGGTTACGCGGTCATACTGCCAGTCTTTCGCCAACGCCTTCACCTTTTCAATCATCTGCCCCGCGGTCAAAGTGGGGCCAGACTCAAACTCTCGGCGCTCCTTCTGCCCGGTTGCGAGAATTTTGACGTGGGTCCCGCCCACATCGACCGCAAGCACGCTCATGAGATCAATCCCCCGATGACGACGTCGGCCCGGACTGTAGATGACCCGAATGTCAACGTCCAGAATTCGCCGTCCACTAGAGCCTCTTGCAAAATTCAGTGAGCGCGGTGAATTTGTGCGATCTCCGTAGGGCGGGCTGCCTGCCGCTCAGGTCAGCGCCGGCCTGAATTTCGTTACGCGGAGGATTTGATCGACCGTGAGTGCGACCAAGCCGAACACGAGGTGGCATTTGACCTTGATGGCGCCGCGCACACGGACGAACCTCGCGCCGAATTCGTCCTTCAACCGGGCGTTGATTCGTTCGGCCATGGTTCGAAAATCAAAAATTA
>JBAQGU010000611.1:0-5002 GCA_049287975.1 Roseiarcus sp. | reverse complement strand
CTGCCCGCGTCCTATGCGGTCAGGCCGCCGCAAGAGCTTTCGGGCGGCGAGCAACAACGCGTCGCCTTGGCTCGCGCGCTCGCGCCCGCCCCGAAGCTCGTGCTGCTCGATGAGCCGTTTTCCGCGCTGGACGCCGCGTTGCGACTCGAGACGCGACAAGCGGTGGCGGTCGCGCTGGCGGCAGCGGGCGCCACCGCGTTGCTGGTGACGCACGATCAGTCCGAGGCGCTGTCGATGGGCATGGAAGTCGCAGTGTTGCGCAACGGCGTATTGGCGCAGGTCGCGCCGCCAGAGGAATTGTATCGGCGTCCCGTCGACGCGGCGCTGGCGCAATTCGTCGGCGAGGCCGTCCTGCTGCCCGGCGTCGCATCCGCTGGTTTCGCGGCTTGCGCGTTGGGGCGATTGGCGCTCGCGCGGCCCGGCGCCGACGGGCCGGTCGAAGTCATGGTTCGGCCCGAGCAGATCCGGTTGGAGCCGGTCGCCCGCATCGGCGCCGTCAAAGCGAAGGTCTCGGCGATCACGTATTTCGGCCACGACGCCAGCGTCCAGATGTCGCTGGAAGCGGTCACGACGCCTGTGACGGTCCGCGTTGCGGGCCACATGGCGCCGCGGCCGGGGACCGAGGCATGGCTCAGCGTCGAGGGCGTCGTGATGGCCTACCCCCGGTCGGCGCCGCTCGTCCCGATCCCGCTCGCGAGCGGCAAACCGCCGGCAAACGAGCAACGCGCCATCAGCGCAACCAACTAGGAGAACCGATCATGACGAGACGCCTCGACGAGATTCTACGCGCGGGACGCCGCGCAACCCTGCTGAGCGCACTTGCAGCGTCGGCCGTCCTGCCGCCCGAGGCGCACACGCAGGCCGCGCAACCTTCGATCTTCCTCGACAAGATCCATCGGCAGACGACGGTGACCTCGACGGTGCCGGACAACGGGGACCAAAACCCCTACGCCATCGTCGTGGCCCCAGTCTCCGCCGGCACGATCCAGAAGGACGACGTGCTCGTCAGCAATTTCAACAATGACGGCAATCTGCAGGGGCTCGGGACGACGATCGTCGATTACAACCCGACGACGAAGAAGTTGTCGACATTCGCCGCGCTGCCGCGAAACCTGGCGCGGTGTCCCGGCGGCATCGGACTGACGACGGCGATGACCATGCTGAAGACGGGATGGGTGATCGTCGGAAGCGCGCCGAGCGCGGATGGCACGACCGGGACGAAGGGCGCCGGCTGCCTGATCGTGCTCGATTCCAGCGGTAAGGTCGCGGGCACGATCGCGGGCGAAAACCTCAACATGCCCTGGGGCAACATGGCGACGATCGACGACGGGTCGACCGCGACGCTGTTCGTCAGCAACGCGGGCTTCGATGTCGGCTCCCCTGAGGGCGATCCGCGCGTCGTCAACGAGCAGACGGTGTTGCGGATCAAGCTGTCGATCCCGGACCGCAAGCCGCCTGTCGTCGTCGACCAGACGGTCGTCGGCAGCGGCTTCGGCGCGCAGCCGAGCAAGGATGCCTTCGTCGTCGGACCGACCGGCTTGGCGCTCGGCCCCGACGGGACGCTCTATGTCTCGGACGCGACAGGGAACCGGATCACCGCGATCTGGGATGCGGCGACGCGCGACCACAGCGCGGGCGTCGGACGGACGGTGACGAAGGATGGCTTGTTGCAAAAGCCGCTGGCGATGACGACCGCGCCGAACGGGCATTTGCTGGTAACCAACGCTCAGAACGGCCAAGTGGTGGAGATCGACCCGGCCACGGGCGACCAACTCCGCGCGCGATGGATCGACCCCAACAAGGCGCAGAAGCCGCCGGGCAGCGGCGATCTGTTCGGCATCGCCATGACGCCGGCCGGAGATGGTTTCTACTTTGTCGAGGACGAGGCGAACACGTTGGTGCTCGCAAAATGACTTGTCCGTTTGGACAAGGAGGAACAGGACCTACCCGCCGCGGCTTGCTGGCCGGCGTCGGCGGCTTGCTCGCCGCGGGCGTGGCGAGCGCGCGAGCGACGACTGAGACAGCCGCTCCGGCCGCGGCGTCAAACGAGCCGTTCTTTGGCGGGCATCAGGCCGGTATCGCGACGCCGCAGCCGATGCACTGCTACTTCGTCGCATTCGACCTCGTCGCGAAGACCCGCGACGAGGTGACGACGATGTTGCGCGCTTGGACCGACGCCGCGGCGCGCATGACGTCCGGCGAACCGGCGCGTCCGCTAGGTGACGACTTGTCCGTGGAGGCGCCGGACGGCGCCTCCGCGCTGGGCCTGTCGCCGGCTGGGTTGACGCTCACGTTCGGCTTCGGGGCCGGGCTTTTCATCAAGGACGCCGCGGACCGCTACGGGCTGGCCGCCAAGAGGCCCGAGGCGCTGGTCGACCTGCCCAAATTCAACGGCGATCAGCTCGTGCCCGCGCGCACAGGCGGCGATCTGTCGGTGCAAGCCTGCGGCGATGACCCGTTCGTCGCGTTTCATGCGGTGCGAGAACTGGAGCGGCTCGGTTATGGCGTCGCCCAGATGCGCTGGGCGCAGAGCGGGTTCCTGCCGAGTACGCCGCTCGGCGAAACGCCGCGAAACCTGATGGGCTTCAAGGATGGCACAATCAATCCTGGCGCCGGCGTCGCAACGCCCGACGCTCCTCGCGGTCTGGACGAGGTCGTCTGGGTGGGCGACGAGGGCCCGCTCTGGATGCGCGGCGGAAGTTATCTCGTTGCGCGTCGGATCAGAATTTCGCTGGAGCATTGGGATCGAACCGAGGTCGATTTTCAGGAACAGGTGATCGGTCGGCATAAATATTCCGGCGCTCCGATCGGGAAGACGAGCGAGCGCGACCCCTTGGACCTCGATGGCGTGGACAAAGACGGCGATCCGCTGATCGCCGACAACGCCCATGTCCGGCTGGGCGCGGCCGCAGTCAACGACGGAGCGCAGATCCTCCGCCGGGCCTATTCCTACAACGACGGCGTCGCCTTGACCGCCGAACGATGGCCGCCGTGGCGCCAGGGGATGATGTATGACTCGGGACTGTTCTTCCTGGCCTACCAGCGCGATCCGCGCACGGGGTTCATCAAGATCTACGAGAACATGGCCAAGCTCGATGCGCTCAACCAGTTCACCACGCATACCGGCAGCGGCCTGTTCGCCTGTCCGGGCGGCGTTCACGAGGGCGCTTTCGTAGGGCAGTCGCTGTTCCAGGTCTGAGCCTGGGCCAAGGAAGGGCGCCAACCGCATGCGCAAAGGCGGTCGGGTGGGATGACGTGGAGGCCTGGACGAGCCCGGCCATCACGGCGAGGGCCCTGAATCTCTTCTCCCGTTTCATAGCGAAGGCTCGGCCGGCGCCGAACTCGCAACGACGATCGCCTCACCTCACCATCGACAGATACCGCGTCAGGTGCCGATCCAGCAGGTTCGCTCTCCAGCCGCTCACCCTCTTCGAAACCAGGTTCTTCGAACTGTAGAACATTATCGGCATGACAGGCTGATCGCGCAGCAGCATCGCTTCGGCCTCGGCGAGGATTTTCGCGCGGGCCTTCAGATCCCGTTCGCTCGAAGCCTTGGCGAGCAGCGCGTCGTAGGCCGGATTGGCCCAGCGGGAGTAGTTGAGCCCCACATTGTCGCCCTTCAGCAGGAACAGGAAGTTCTGCGCGTCGGAATAGTCGCCGATCCAGCCGGCGCGGGCGACGTCGTAATCGCCGCCGCTGCGAAGCAGCGCGTAGTGCGTCTTCAGGTCAGTGTTGACGAAGGTCGTGGTGACGCCGATCGCCTTCCACATATCGGCGATCGCGACCGAGGTCGCCTTGTTGTTCTCGCTGGTATTGAAGCGGATTTCGACGTTCAGCGGCTTGCCGCCGGGCCCGTATCCCGCCGCTTTCAACAATTCCTTGGCCTTGTCCTCGGCCTCGATCGGCGAAAGGTCGTGAAACTCCGGGAAGACCGGGGGGCCGTAATTGTCAATTCCGGGGGGCGCCAAACTGTCGCCGGGCAGCATCGCGCCGCCCCAGATCTTGTCGGCGAGGAATTCGCGGTCGACGACCATCGACAGCGCGTTGCGCACTCTCACATCGTCGAACGGCGGCTTCTTGGTGTTGAAGCTGAGGTAGGACACGCCGAGACTCGGCTCGACGTGGAATTCGTCCTTCAGATGCTCGCGAATGAACGGAATCTGGTCGGCCGGCGCGTCGGCGTAACTGTCGATTTCGCTCGCCTGAAACCGGCGCAAGGCGGCCGAGCGATCCTCGAGCGGCAGGAACTCCTCGCGGTCGATCTTCACGTTCGCCGCGTCATGAAAGTTCTCGTTGCGCGTAAGCACGATGCGGTCGTTCGGGGTGAATTCGGCGAGGCGGTAGGCGCCGTCGCTGACGAGGTTGCCCGGGCGAACGAAGTCCCTGCCGAATTTTTCGACGTTGGCGGGGTTGACCGGAACCGCAGTCTGATGTGCGAGCAGGCCGAGAATGAAGGGCGTCGGCCGCTCCAGCTCGATTTCCAGCGTATGCGGGTCCAGCGCCTTCACGCCGAGTGTTTCCGGTTTCATCGCGCCCTTGTCGACTGCCTCGCCGTTTTTCAGCACGTAGAACAGATTGGCGTATTGCGCCCCGGTCGCGGGATCGAGCAGCCGTCGGAACGAATAGACGAAATCGGCGGCGACGATGGGATCGCCGTTCGACCATTTCGCGTCGCGCAGCTTGAAAGTCCAGGTCAGCCCATCGGGGCTGGCGGACCAGCTCGCGGCGACGCCGGGAACCAGGGCCCCGTCGGCGTCGTAGGTCAAGAGACCCTCGAACAGATCGTAGATTACATCGGCCTCGACGACCGTCCCGGTCAGCTGCGGGTCGAGCGTCGCCGGCTCGCCCGCGGCGCCGCGACGATAGACCGACTCGGCTCCTGCGGGCGAAGCGCAGACGGCAGCCGCGCAGAGACAGATCGAAACGGCCAGCGCGGACCATTTGTGCAGCTTCGGAATGATCGTCGTCCTCCGAAACGCGCTTCCTCGCGAAGACGCGGGCC
>JBAQGU010000610.1:0-5243 GCA_049287975.1 Roseiarcus sp. | reverse complement strand
GTCTTGCCCCCTGCGCTGCTGCAAGCCTTCGCCCGGCTCCGCCGCGGCGACGGGATCCTCGCCCGGGATCTCGGCGATGCGCTCGCCGAAGAACTGCCGTTGAACAAGCGCGACGGCGGCTTCGTGCGCGCGGGCGCGAGCGAGGCGCTCGACGAAGCGCGCCGGCTGCGCGACGAAAGCCGCCGCGTCGTCGCGGAAATGCAGGCGCGCTACGCCGAGGAGGCAGGCTCGAAGCAGCTCAAGATCAAACACAATAATTTCCTCGGGTTCTACATCGAGACGCCGCAGGCGGCGGGCGAGGCGTTGCTGAAGCCGCCGCATTCGGCGACCTTCATCCACCGCCAGACGATGGCGGGCGCGATGCGCTTCACCACCAACGCGCTGATCGATCTCGAGACGCGCATTTCCTCCGCCGCCGACCGCGCGCTCGCGCTCGAACTCGAAATGTTCGAGCGGCTGCGGCAAGCCTGCCTCGCGCAGACGGAAGTCTTGCGCGGCCTCGGCGCGGCGCTGGCCGAAATCGATGTTTCGGCCGCGCTGGCCGAACTCGCCGTCAAACGGGACTGGACGCGGCCCCATGTCGACGCTTCGTTGAAATTCGCGATCGAAGGGGGGCGCCATCCGGTCGTCGAGGCGGCGCTGTCCACACGGGGCGAGCCGTTCGTCGCCAACGATTGCGACCTGACGGGACTTTTGGGAGAGGGGGGCCGGATCGCATTGGTGACCGGCCCGAACATGGCGGGCAAATCGACCTTCCTGCGGCAGAACGCGCTGATCGCCGCGCTCGCGCAGATGGGCTCCTACGTGCCGGCCAGGCGCGCGCACATCGGCGTCGTCGACCGGCTGTTCAGCCGAGTCGGCGCCGCCGACGATCTCGCGCGCGGCCGCTCGACCTTCATGGTCGAGATGGTGGAGACGGCGGCGATCCTCAATCAGGCGACCGAGCGCTCGCTCGTCATCCTCGACGAGATCGGTCGCGGCACCGCGACCTTCGACGGCCTCTCGATCGCCTATGCCTGCGTAGAGCATCTCAACGACGTCAACCGCTCGCGCACGCTGTTCGCGACGCACTTCCACGAGCTGACGCAACTCTCGCAGACGCTGCCGAGGCTGTTCAACCTGACGATGCGGGTGCGGGAATGGAAGGGCTCGCTGGTCTTTCTGCACGAAGTCGCGCCCGGCGCGGCGGATCGCTCCTATGGCATTCAGGTCGCGAGGCTCGCGGGGCTGCCGACATCCGTGATCAAACGGGCGCGCTCGGTGCTCGCGGATTTGGAGGCGACGAAAGCGGCGGGGCGCGTCGATGCGCTGCCGCTGTTCTCCTACGAGCCGCCGTCGCCGGAGCCGCCGCCCGACCCGGTTCGCGAGGCGCTGGACAAGATCGATCCGGACGCGCTTTCGCCGCGCGAGGGGCACGCGGCGCTCTATGAACTCAAACGTCTGGCGAAGGGGCCACAATGATCGAACGCGCTCGGGCTGGTCCCGTAAGAACGCGGTGGGAAGAACGTGAGGCCGGCCGTCGCCCGCCCGCGGGTCGCTATCGAAGCGTGGCTCATCCGAGCGATCGGCTCAAATGACGTCAATCGAGACATCTTCACGCACGCTACAGAACGGTCACCGAGTGAAGGGGAAAAATATTTGTTCCTCTCGCATGGGAATACAGCACGCGATTAAAACGATGTTGACCATGCCATCAAGCCGATGCTGGCGTTTGACCCATGTCGGCGCGCCCACCCTGTCTCGAGATCGCCCGTTTACCACACGTTATGGTTGCAGAGCCATTGCTGGATCTGGCGTTTGTTCGAGTAAGTACCCCCCATGCGTTCACCGTTCCGCAGCCCGGTCTGCCTTCGCCGCCGGTCGTTCCGGCTCTCGCACGCGGCCGGATGGCTCGCCGTCGCGCTGGCTGCCGCGCCCCTGGGCGGATGCGAGACTTTCGGCGACGTCACGGGATCGATCGGCGGCGATGCGCATCAGGAGCTGCCGACCGACGA
The DNA here is from genome assembly GCA_049287975.1 of Roseiarcus sp. Classification (GTDB taxonomy): domain Bacteria; phylum Pseudomonadota; class Alphaproteobacteria; order Rhizobiales; family Beijerinckiaceae; genus Roseiarcus. The sequence goes on along the minus strand of JBAQGU010000610.1, from coordinate 3,249 downwards.
GGCCTCGCTCCGCGCCTACGCCGACGGCTGGGGCAAAATCTATGACCAGGACCCCGGCGAGAAGGTGGCGTCGATCAACTATGCGCGCGCACTGCGCGGCTTGACCCGCTACACCGAGGAGGCGGCGGTGATGCAGGCGGCGGCGGTGAAGGCGCCGAAAGATTTCGAAGTTCTCGGCGGCTACGGCCGGGCGCTGGCCGACATTGGGGAGCTCCTGCAGGCCAAGGACGTGCTCTCGCGCGCCTATCCCGCCGAACGTCCGGATTGGAAGGTACTGTCCGTCCAAGGCACGGTCGACGACCGCCTCGACGATCACACAGGCGCACAGCGGTTCTATCGCGAGGCGCTCAAGATCGCGCCGGAGGAGCCGTCCGTTCTGAACAATCTCGGACTTTCGTACGCGCTGACCAAGAGGCTGGACCTCGCCGAGGACACGCTGCGCCAGGCGGCGGCGAGCCCGCGCGCCGATGCGCGGGTGCGGCAGAATCTGGCGCTGGTGCTCGCGCTCGACGGTAAATTCGCGAAAGCCGAAGAGGTCAGCCGCCAGGACATGTCGGCTGAGGCCGCCACGGCGAACATCCGGGCGATTCGCGGGATGATCGCGCAGAGCGATACCTGGAAGACGCTGCGATCGGCCGTGTCGAAGAAGCGGTTGAAGGACGACGAGTCCGCTCAGCCGGCGCCAGCTTCCGAGCCCTCGGGTTAGCGCGAGTGGCGCCATAGTTCGTCAGTTGTCGGGGGGCGGAGGCGGCGGCGTTGTTCGCGAGACCGTCATCCCCGTGCGCTTCAACCGCGACACGGCGTTGTCGAGCGCGCCGAGAAAATTCGAGCGGTCGCGAGGACCGAAGGCCTTGGGGCTCGGGGTGGTCTCCCCCGTCGAACGCAAATGGTCCATCAGGTTGCGCGTCGCCAGCGCCATGCCGATCGAGCTTTCGCTGAAGCGCTTGCCGGTGGGGGCGATCACCTCGGCGCCGAGCTTGACGCAACGACTGGCCAAGGGAATGTCCGACGTGACGACGATCGCGCCCGGCCCGGCCCGCTCCACGATCCAGTCGTCGGCCGCGTCGGCGCCCGCCCCGACGACGACCCGTTCGATGTTGCTTGCCCTCGGGACCTGGATCGGGCTGTTGGCGACCACGAACACCCGGAGGCCGTAGCGGGCCGCGACCCGATAGGTCTCGTCTTTCACGGGACAGGCGTCGGCGTCGATGAATATCCGTAAATGCGGCGGGGCGGAGTCCATGGCCCGATCTAGGCGATTTGGGCCGATTGGCCAACCGGGAATTCGCACACGATCTGGCATTTGGCTGCGACCGTGTTGACGGTTGACGTCACGCGTATCCAGATAAAAATTTCGTGTATGATCCTGGGATAAAGGACAAGCGCACCGAGGCTTTCGCATGCGGAGATTTTGTCCGCGCGTTCCACGGTTTTGAAAGACAGGCATGGAAACGACTCGAAATTCTCGACGCCGCGAGTTTGCTAGAATTGGGCACGCTGCCGAGCAACCGGCTCGAGGCGCTCAGGGGCAATCGGTCCTCTCAATATTCGATCCGGATAAACGGTCAGTGGCGAATTTGCTTTGTTTGGCCGGATGGCGCGAGGGGACCATCGGACGTCGAGATCGTCGATTACCATTGAAGGAGGTTGCGAATGACGCGTCCCGCCATCCATCCCGGCGAAATTCTCGCTGACGAATTGAACGAACTCGGAATGACGCCCGCGGCTCTCGCCCGCGAGATAGCGGTACCGCCGAATCGCATCTCTCAGATCATCCGCGGCCGTCGCAACATCTCGGGCGACACCGCGCTACGGCTAGGCCATTGGTTCGGAACGAGCGCGCAATTCTGGCTCAATCTCCAGTCGTCCTATGAGATTCGCTTGGCCCAAGAGAAGGCGGGTGACGAGATTGCGCGGCTTCCGGTGCGCAAGGGCGGCGACGCGGTCGAGTCGGAGGCGCTCGGGTCAAAGCTTCACTCGGCGCAGACAGCCGGGTGAGGGCCGATTGGACCGGTCACTCGCGAGGCGTCCTTGCCGCCGCTTGCGCGCGCGCCCTTGCCGGCCGACAATGCCCGCATGTCCGCAGCCGTCACCGCGCGCCCCGAAACGGCGCCTCGAGTCCACGACATCCTCGTCGCCGGCGCGGGCGTCGTGGGGCTGGCGTTCGCTTGCGCGGTGAAACAGGCGATCGGGCGCAGGTTGAAGGTCGCGGTAGTCGATCCCCGACTGGGCGAGCGCGACGGAGGCCTCAAGACGGTAGCGCTCGCGGCGGGCTCGCGCGGCCTGCTCGCGCGGGTCGGCGCGTGGGACGGGCTGGAGCCGCTGACCCAGCCGATCCTGAAAATGTCGATTTTCGACGGCGGGCCGCGCGACGCGGTGCGGCTCGTGCAACTCGAGTTCGAAGCGCGCGAAGGCGAGACGCTCGCACACCTGGCTTTCGCAGACGACGTCGTCGCGGCCCTGCTCGAGACCGCTCGGGCCCACGGCGTCGAAATGATCCGAGGCGCAGTGGCGGCCTTCGGGCCGGGGCGCGACATCGCGCGGATCGACCTCTCGGATGGCGGAAGCCTCAGCGCTCGCCTCGTCGTCGCGGCGGACGGCGCGCGCTCGAAACTTCGCGCGCTCGCGGAAATTCCGACCGTCGGCTGGGAGACAGGACAGGCTGGCCTCGTCGCCACGATCGCGCACGCGGGTGACCACCACGGCCGCGCCGAGCAGCACTTCCTGCCGTCGGGGCCGTTCGCGATCCTGCCATTGCCCGGCCGCCGGTCGAGCATCGTCTGGAACGAGAGCACGGCCGACGCCAAGGCGCTGCTCGCGCTCGGACCGCGGGATTTCCTCGAGCAACTGGAGCGCCGTTTCACGCTGAAGCTGGGCGCCATCGAGGTCGCCTCGCGCGTCGAATCGTTCCCGCTGAGTTTTCGCCTAGCGCGCGAATTCGTCAGCGAAAGGCTCGCTCTGATCGGCGACGCCGCGCATCTCGTGCATCCGCTCGCGGGGCAGGGGCTGAATCTCGGACTGCGCGACGTCGCCGCGCTCACCGAAGCCGTCGTCGAGCCCTTGCGCTTGGGGCTAGACCCCGCCGATGCCGCGACGCTGCAAAAATATCAGCGGGGGCGGCGTTTCGACGTGGTCTCAAGCGGCATGGGCATGGACGCGATGAACCGGCTGTTCTCCAACGATATCGAGCCCCTGCGTTTCGCGCGCGATCTCGGCCTGCGCCTGGTCGACCGGGCGCCGGCGCTGAAG
>JBAQGU010000609.1:0-12310 GCA_049287975.1 Roseiarcus sp. | reverse complement strand
TCGTTCGACGAGGGACCCCGTCACATGGTCGAGGCGTTCGAAAAGGAAGGCGACGTCAACAGCACCTTCGCTCGGCTGGCGGCCGACGCGCCGGACGTCAAGCAGGCCGAGGCCAAGCTCGAGGTCGCCAAGCGCGATCTCGACCAGGCGGAGCTCGATCTCCGCTACTGCGACGTCATCGCCGAGATCGATGGCGTCATTACCCGCCGCAACGTCAATCCGGGCGACAACGTGCAGGTTGGTCAGGGTCTCATGGCGATCCGCTCGCTCGATGAAATCTGGGTTGACGCCAATTTCAAGGAGACGCAGCTGGGCGACCTACGTATCGGCCAGCCTGTCGATCTCTATGTCGACATGTATGGCGACCGCCGTGTGTTCAAAGGGCGCATTTCCGGCTTTACCGAGGGGACCGGATCGACATTGGCGCTGCTGCCGGCGCAGAACGCTACTGGCAACTTCATCAAGGTGGTGCAGCGACTGCCGGTTCGGATCGACCTTGCAGACTACGATCCGGACAAGAGCCCGCTGTTTATCGGCACGTCGGTTGTTCCCTACGTCTACTTCAACAAGCCGCCCACCGGACCCGATGCCGGCAAGTTTTTGCAGGCATCTGCGCCTGAATCACAAAGGGGCGGTTCCACCAAGAACTCGCCGGACGCAAACAAGTGAGCGTCGCGGCGCTTTCGCCCGCCAGACCCCAGGTTGCGCGGAACCCGTGGCTGGTCGCCGCCATAGTCGTCGTGCCCGCGTTCATGGAGGTGCTCGACACCACCATCGCGCTGATCGCGCTGCGCTACATCGCGGGAGGCCTGTCGGCTGCCGCCGATGACGCCGAGTGGGTCATCACCAGCTACCTTGCCGCCAACGCCTTCATCCTGCCGATTACCGGCTGGTTGAGCGCTCATCTGGGTCGCCGCAACTACTTCCTGGCGTCGATTGCAATATTTACCCTCAGTTCCTTGCTGTGCGGACTGGCTGGCAGTCTGGGTCAGCTGATCCTGTTCCGTGTCATCCAGGGTCTCGCGGGCGGCGGTCTGCAACCCGGCAGCCAAGCAGTGTTGCTGGACGCCTTCCCGCGGGAAAGGCAAGGCGTAGCCATGACGCTGTTCGGCCTTGCTGTGCTGATTGCGCCGGTGGTCGGCCCGACCTTGGGCGGTTGGATAACGGACACTTACAATTGGCGCTGGGTATTTTTGATCAACGTGCCCGTCGGTATCGTAGCGCTCGGCGCATGTTACGCCGTGCTTCGCGATCCGGATTATCTCGTCGCCCAGCGCACCGAGTTGAGGAAGCAGCCGTTCCACTTTGACGCGATCGGTTTGTCGCTTCTGGCCATCGTCATGGTCTCGTGGGAAGTGGTGCTCAGCAAGGGCCAGGAGTGGGACTGGCTGGGGGATCCATTTTGGCGCGTCCAGACGCTCGTCATTTTATTGGGGGTGGGTTTGGCCGCATTGATTTTCTGGGAGTTGCGTCACCGCAACCCCGTGGTCAATTTCCGCGCATTCGGCGAACGCAACTTTGCGGCCTGCTGCATCATCATCTTTTGCGCTTACCTTGCGCTTTTTGCAGCCACCAAGTCATTGCTTCTTCTGCTGCAAACCCTGTTTGGTTATGATGCTCTGAAAACTGGGTTGGTGATGTCGCCTTCCGGAATCTTTGCCGTCCTGGCGATGCCGATCGTCGGCCGCCTGATCGGCCTCAAGGTGGATGCGCGATGGCTGATCGCCGCAGGGTTGCTGATCATGACCGCCGGAAACTATTGGATGTCGCAACTCAACCTCGACATCAGCCCAGGCCAGGCCGTCTGGCCGAGAGTGCTCGTAGTCATGGGGCTCTCGGTGTGTTTTGCTCCCGCGAATGTCGCCGCCTACCTCTATACGCCACTTGCTTTGCGCGGGGCTGCGGTCGGCTTGTTGAGCCTCTTGCGCAACGAAGGAGGTAGTGTCGGAATATCCTTGGCGCAGACCTTCCAAGAGCGGCGTGATCAATTCCACGTCCTGCGTCTTGGCGAGTATCTGGATCCCTTCAACGCAGCCGCCAGCGGCTTTCTGGCGCGGGCTCAGGCGTTCTTCCTTCAGCAAACCGGCGATCCAGCCGCCTCCCAGCAACTGGCTGTGCAGCAACTCGAAAACCTGCGCCAGCAGCAGGCGTCTTCGCTTGCCTATTTCGACGTCTTTTGGATGGCGGCTGTGTTGACGTTTGTGGTCACGTTCGCGGTATTGTTTATGAAACGTTCTGTGGCTGAGAAAGGCGCCCGCGCCAGTTCCGAATGAGCCGACCTCGTTGTGAATTTTTGGGATTCGTAATTCGGGCGGAAGCGGCGCCATGACGGTGAGGAAGCTATCGTCTTGAAAATTATTCGCCGCGCCGTCGTCCGTAGCGGTCCGTTAACCCGCGGAAGCCAACATGCAACCATAACGCGTTGACGTTCGGAAACGCAAGCTTTCCGAGCGGGGCATGAGACCGTGTTTTCATGGCGGTCGGGCTGGATTCTTCGCGCTTCCAAGTCGTCGGATGCGGGCTCCGCGCCCACTCCCGACGCGAATTATCGATGGGCATACTCAGTGTTTGGATTCGACGGCGCCGCCAAAACAAATAAAGCCACCCTGGACGCGATCGGCAGATCGCTCGCCATCATCGAGTTCGATCCGACGGGAAAGATTCTCTCGGCGAACGAAAACTTCTGCAAAGCGTTGGGTTACCAGGCGTCGGAAATCATCGGCCAGCATCACAGCCTGTTCGTCGAGCCCGAATACGGCCGCTCGGCGGAATATCGCGAATTCTGGCCAAAACTCGGCCGCGGTGAATTTGACGCTCGCGAGTACGAGCGCATCGGCAAGGGCGGACGGAAGGTCTGGATCCAGGCGTCGTACAGTCCGGTGATCGATTCCCGCGGCAAGGTCCTGAAGGTCGTCAAAGTGGCGAGCGACATAACGCAGACCAAGCTCAGGAACGCAGAGTTCGAGAGTAGACTCGACGCCATTTCGCTGGTCCAGGCCGTCATCGAATTCACGCCGGCCGGCAAAGTGATAACGGCTAACGAGTTGTTCCTGAGCATGCTCGGCTACAGACTCGAGGAGGTGAAAGGCCAGCACCATCGTATGTTCGTGGAGCCCGCCTATCTCCAGTCCAGGGACTACCAGGCGTTCTGGGAGAAGCTCAATAGAGGCGAACACATTGCCAACTCTTTCAAGCGTCTCGGGAAAAACGGGAAGGAGGTATGGATACAGGCGTCCTACAATCCGATCTTCGACCTCAACGGAAAAGTCCTGAAGGTCATCGAATTCGCTACCGACATATCCGACCTCAGCGAACTCGCGGGGGGTCTATCCCGTGTTGCCGCCAACAATCTCGAACACTCGATCGAAAAGGAATTCCTGCCCGCGTACGAGAAGCTTCGCGTGGATTTCAATGTCGCGCACGAAAATCTCAGATCCGCGATGACAGGGATCGCCGAAAGCATCGACAAGGTCGCCTCGGGCGGCCAGGAGATCGCCACGGCTTCAGACGACCTGTCGCGCCGCACCGAACAGCAGGCGGCGAGCCTCGAGGAAACGGCGGCGGCGCTCGACCAAGTCACCTCGAAGATCAAGAAGACGACCGACGGCGCCAGACAGGCCCGCACCGTGGCTTCCGAGGCCCGCGGCGACGCCGAGCAGAGCGGCGAGATAGTACGCAGCGTGCTCGAGGCGATGGGCCGGATCGAGAAGTCGTCGGCCGAGATCGGCCGGATCATCGGCGTGATCGAGGAAATCGCGTTCCAGACCAATCTCCTGGCTCTGAACGCCAGCATCGAGGCCGCGCGGGCGGCCGATGTGGGCCGCGGCTTCGCCGTCGTCGCTTCGGAAGTTCGCGCGATGGCGCAACGCTCGGCGGGCGCCGCCAAAGAGATCAAAGGTCTCGTCTCCGCTTCCAAGACAGAAGTCGACACCGGTGTGAGGCTGGTCGCGGAGACCGGCGAGTCGCTATCCAGAATCGTCGGCAAGGTTTCGCAGATCGATTCGGTCGTCGCCGATATCGCCGCCGGCGCAGAGGAACAGTCCAGGGCGCTGCAAGAGGTCAACATCGCCGTCAACCAGATGGATCGGACGACCCGACAGAACGCCGCGATGGCCGAAGAAACAACGGCGGCGGCGCGCTCGATGTTGCAGGAGACCCAGCAACTCTCGGAAATGGTGGGCCAGTTCCGGCTCGGCCGGACTGCCAGCACGGGCGCGATCCGGCGCGAACTGAAAAAAGTAGCCCCGCATGCCTTCGCGTCCGCCGCCAAGACGCCGTGGCGGCCTTCGGGATCCGCGGATGCCGCGAAACCCCGCCCCGTCCGGGGCCCGCTGAAGCTCGCGGTCAACGCTTCGGCGGCGGGAGGCAGCGACGACGGCTGGAACGAGTTCTAGTCGTTCAGCGCGGCCGGTTTCGCGTTCAACCACAGCCGCAGCCAAACTCCGAGAGGCGATCCAGCGCGGCCAAAGGCTCATTTTGGCCGGGCGAGTGTGTGTTCGTTTTTGATCAGCCCGCGCGCCCGTGCTAACCGACGAGCCATGAAAAGAAACGGAAAAACCCTCGAACTCAGCGCTACGGACCTCGTCGGTTATCTAAATTGCGGGCACCTCTCCAACCTCGATCGAGCCGTTGCCGACGGGGTCCTCGCCAAACCGCATGTGTGGAGGGACCCGCTACTCGAAGTTCTGTGGGAGCGGGGGGCGGTGCACGAACAGAACTATGTCGAGCATTTGAAAGGTCTGGGGCTAGACGTCGTTCGAATTGACGGCATCGACGTCACCTCTGAAGCGTTGGAACAAACCCGCTCTGCGATGCGCGGGCGAGCCAACGTCATCGTTCAGGGCGCGCTGTCGCATGAGGGTTGGTGCGGACGGATCGACGTCTTGCGCCGGGTCGAAGCGCAGAGCGATCTCGGGGGCTGGTCTTATGAAGTGGTTGATACGAAACTCGCGCGCGAGACCAAAGCGGGAACAATTCTCCAGCTGTGTCTGTATTCCTGGCTGCTCGAACAGGCGCAAGGTCTATCTCCAGAACACATGTACGTGGTCTCACCCTGGTCAGATTTTGAACCAAACAAATATCGCTTTACAGACTATGCGGCCTACTTTCGGAAGATAAAGCGGGGCCTGCGAGAGGCGCTCGCCGCTGAAGAAACAAAGGAAACTTATCCTGACCCGAAGCCGCACTGCGATATCTGCCGATGGCGCAACGCTTGTGACCAGCGGCGTCGCGACGACGACCATCTCTGCCTCGTGGCACGAATATCGAAAATTCAAATTGGCGAATTGAAGCGGCATGATATCGCCACGGCGCAGGCATTGGCGGCAACGCCGGCGCCATTTGACTGGAAGCCGGAACGCGGCTCGGTCCAGTCATACCACCGTATCAGGGAACAAGCGCGCGTTCAGGTCGAGGCGCGCGAAACAGGCGAACCGAAATTCGAGCTGCTTCCCATGGAGCGGGGTTTTGGCCTCGCCATTCTTCCGGAGCCATCGGGAGGCGATATTTTTTTTGATATCGAAGGGGATCCCTTTGTCGGCGAGCACGGGCTCGAATATCTCTTCGGCTATCAATTCCAGACGGACGCCGGGTCGTCGTATCTGGGTGATTGGGCGCTCTCGCGCGCCGATGAAAAGCGAGCCTTCGAAGCCTTCGTAGATTTTGTCATGGTTCGTTGGCGGAGGTTTCCGCAGCTCCACATCTTTCATTACGCCCCCTACGAGCCGGCGGCTTTGAAACGCCTGATGGGGCGTTATGCGACGCGCCAAGAAGAGATCGATCAAATGCTACGCGCTCGCCTCTTTGTCGACCTCTACGCAGTCGTGCGCCACGGCATTCGCGCTAGTGTCGAGAGCTACTCCATCAAGAAACTGGAATCTTTCTATGGATTTGTGCGCGACGCCGAGTTGCCCGACGCCAACGTCGCCCTGGCGAGGCTTCAAGCGAACCTCGAACTGGACGACGTTCCCTCGATCTCGGAGGAAACGCAAGCCGTCGTTCTTGCCTACAATGAGGACGACTGCCGATCCGCAGCCGCCCTTCGCGATTGGCTGGAGGTGTTGCGAAGCCAGGCGATTGCCAACGGCGCCGACGTTCCGAGGCCCATGCTGGGAGAGGGCGCGCCGACGGAACGGATCAAGGACTGGATCGTCAAGATCAACGGGCTGATCGAGCGGTTGACCGCCGACGTTCCGGCAGATCGGCAGGAGCGCGACGAAGAGCAGCAAGGGCGATGGATATTGGCGAACATCCTCGACTTTCACCGCAGGGAGGACAAAGCCGTATGGTGGGAGCACTTTCGTCTTGCGGCGCTATCAGCGGAAGAGCTGCTGGACGAGCGCGCGGGACTGTCGGGCCTGACTTTCATCGAAAATGTCGGTGAGACGGCCCGGGGGATCCCCATCCACAGATACAAATTCCCGCCGCAGGAAACCGAAATTCGAGGAGGAGAAGAGGTCAAGAATCTGGGCGGCGAGGAGTTGGGCGCGGTCGAGTCCATCTCGTTCGAGAGTCTCACGGTCGACATCAGGAAGCGTGGGGATAGTGCGGCGATACATCCCCATGCGGTGTATGCCCACAAGATTGTTCGTGCTCAGGTGTTGGCGGACGCGCTCGTGCGTCTCGGAGAGCATGTCGTCGCCAACGGTCTCTCGGGCGGCGGTCCGCAACATGCCGCTTGCGATCTTTTGCTGAAGCGGGGCCCCCGACTTGGCGGCGAGCCCATTCGCAAGGAAGGAGAAACGACGCTCCAGGCCGCGGTCCGACTTGCCGGCCATTTGGGCGAGGGAGTCTTCCCCATTCAAGGGCCGCCGGGCGCCGGCAAGACTTTCACCGCCGCGCAAATGGTCTGCGAACTCGTTCGGCAAGGCAAGACTGTGGGCGTCACGGCCAATAGCCACAAGGTCATTCGCAATTTGATCGATGAAACTATCAGAGCCGCTGAGGTCATCGGGTTGGACCTGCATTGCTGCCAGAAGGTGGCTGAACTCGAGGCGTCTCTGCCTCGACTGCTATTTGTCGAGACGAACAAAGAGCTCCTCCAATCTCTCGGCCGCGGCGCGAGCGTTGGAGGCGGAACGGCCTGGCTATGGGCGCGCCCGGACGCGTTCGAAGCCGTAGACGTACTTTTTGTCGACGAGGCAGCGCAAATGTCCCTCGCGAACGTGCTCGCCGTGGCGCAGTCCGCCCATACAGTCGTGTTGGTTGGCGATCCGCAACAACTCGACCAGCCGACGCAGGGGAGCCATCCCGACGGCGTCGATGTGTCGGCGTTGAATCACATCCTCGGCGAGCAGCAGACCATTCCGCCCGACAAAGGGCTGTTTCTCGAGGAGACCTGGCGGTTGCATCCCGACATCTGCGCATTCACTTCGGAACTCTTCTATGCGGGAAAACTGAGATCGAAAGCCGGTCTCGACCGATTGAAGATCAATTCCTCTGGGCCGATCAGCGGCTCTGGACTTCGCTATCTCCCTGTGGATCACAGCGGGAACCAGAATTGTTCGCCTGAAGAGGTGGAGGCTATCGGCAATCTCGTTCAGGCGGTATTGGCTGACGCCGCTACGTGGATCGACCGGGATGGTCGGGAGAGGCCCGTCGGGCTGGACGACATATTGATCATCACTCCCTACAACGCCCAGGTATTTGAAATTCGACGGCGGATCCCGGGAGCTCGCGTCGGCACGGTCGACAAGTTTCAGGGTCAGGAAGCGGCCATTGCGATCTATTCGATAGCGACATCGAGTCATGCCGACGCGCCTCGCGGCATGGAATTCCTCTATAGCCAGAACCGATTGAATGTGGCGATTTCTCGAGCCAAGTGCGTGTCGATCCTCGTTGGCTCCCCTCGAATATTTGAGGCGGAGTGCCGTACGCCACGGCAGATGCAATTGGCTAATGCCTTCTGCCGCTTTCTAGAAATGGCTGTCCACTTAGATCAGAAGATTTAGAGCAAGGAGCCGGAACATACGCATCGGAGAACGCGTTCCTCGACGCCGAAATGACGCGGGTGATGGGATGATCAATAACTATGGCGCCGTGCGCAACGCCTGGATGACCGCAGCGATTGCCGCCGGGCTGGCCTCCCCTGCCTCGGCGCAGTCCGGTTCCTCCGTGTCGACTTATCACGGCGCCCTCGATCGCGCCGGTCATTATGTCGTGCCCGGGCTGACCTATGAACGGGCGCGCGGCTTGCACCTCGACGCTTCGTTCCACGCCAGTTTTGAAGGCGCGGTCTACGCACAGCCGCTCCTCTGGCGGGAGCCGAATTCTGGCGCCGGGATGCTGATTGTCGCAACCGAGGACGATAGCGTCTATGCGCTCGACGCGCGCAGCGGCGCGACGATCTGGCAGCGAGCGCTCAGCGCCCCCGTCGCGAGCTCCGACCTGCCGTGCGGCAATATATCGCCGCTCGGCGTGACCGGTACGCCCGTCATCGACGAAGCCCGCGCGACGCTCTATCTCGACGCCGCGGTCACGCGGGCCGAAGGGCCTCGGCACGAACTATTTGCGCTGTCGCTGGCCGACGGGTCGATCCAATCGGGCTGGCCGCTCGACGCCGCGACGGCGGTTCAAGGCTTCGAGCCGAAATTGCAGAACCAGCGCGGCGCGCTGGCGCTGTTCGACCGCAAGGTCTTTGTGCCGTTCAGCGGACACTGGGGCGATTGCGGCGCCTATCACGGCTATGTCGTCGGCGTCTCCACGACCGATCCGGACAAGGCGACGAGCTTCTCGACTCGCGCGCGGGGCGGCGGCGTCTGGGGGCAAGGCGGGGTCAGCAGCGACGGAAAATCGCTCTTCGTCGCCACCGGCAACACTTTTGGCGCGAACCGTTGGGGCGATGGCGAGGCCGTGTTCCGTCTCGGTTCCGACCTCGCCCGCCCGACCGGGAATCGAGACTATTTCGCGCCGTCCGACTGGCGCGAGCTCGACGGCAGGGATCTCGACCTCGGCGGAACGGCGCCGACGCCGGTCGATGTCGCGAGCGCGAACGGCGTGCGAAGGTTGATCTTTGCGATTGGCAAGAGCGGCGAGGGTTATCTTCTCGATCGCGACAACCTCGGCGGGATCGGCGGCGCGCTCGCGGCGGCGCACTTGACGACGAATATCGAAGTCGCATCGCCGGCGGTTTGGAGTGCCGACGGCGGCGTTTTTGTCGCAATCCAGGGGAAGGGCGCGCATTGTCCTCCGGATAAGCCGGGGCAGGGCTTGATCGCGCTCAAAATTCATGTCGATCCCGCGCCCGCGATCGAAACCGCGTGGTGCGGCTCGGTTGTTGGCAACGGCTCGCCGATCGTTACCACCACGGACGGCGGCTCCGATCCGATCGTGTTCGTCGTAGGCGCCGAGGGCGACAACAAGCTGCACGCGTTCAACGGCGAAACCGGGGAGGAGCTGGCAGTTCCGCCAGTGCAAATGCGCGGGCTGCACCATTTTCAGACGCTGATCGCCACCGCGGATCGACTTTACGTCGCCGCCGACGGGACAGTATATGCCTTTGCATTTTGAGCATGCGAATCGTCAGGTCTAAGCGCCCGGTTGGCTGTGCCAACCCGCCATGCAGCGAAGCACCAGCTATTCGCTCGTCGAATCCTGACCCGAGCGCTGCGAGAGGTTTTACGGGGCCGCCGTCATCGCGCAACCCGCGGTTCCCAGCGGGCGGAAGGCGTCTTCGGCGGGGATCTTCGCCATCACGGTGAGGTAGTCCCACGGGTATTTCGATTCGGCGGGCTCTTTCACCTTCATGAGGTAGCGGTCGTAGATCACACGGCCGTCCTCGCGCACTTTGCCGTTCGCGGTGAAGACGTCGTGGATCGGGGCGGCCTTCATCGCCTCGGCGACTGCAGCTGCGTCGTCGCCTTCGACCTTCTCGACCGCCTCGAGGTAATGCAGCACCGAGGAATAGAGCGCGGCCTGATTGTCGTTGGGCATGCGGCCGGTGCGATCGAAGAAGCGCTTGGCCCAGGCGCGCGTAACGTCGTTCAGGTCCCAATACCAGGATTGCATGAAGACGAGATCGTGTGCGATCTTCAGGCCCGCCGCGTTGACGTCGCTGAGATAGGTGATCGGCGTCGCGAGGAACTGGCCCGGCGCCAGGCCGAATTCGCTGGCCTGCTTGAGCGCCGTCGACAGATCCGCGCCGGCGATCGCGAACACGACCACTTTCGCGCCGGAAGCCTGCGCGGAAAGCAGATAGGAGCTGAAATCGGCGGTGTTCAGCGGCGCCCTGACGCTGCCCAAAGTCTTGCCCCCTGCCTTGTCGATCGCCGCGCGCGCGTCCGCCTCGAGCGAGCGGCCGAAGGCATAGTCGGCGGTGATGAAATAGAACGTGTCGAGCTTCTGCTGGATCAGCAACCGCATCAGCGCGGCCCCGTTCGACCAGTTGTCGGCGTTCCACTGAAAGCTGTTCGGCGAGCAGGCCTTCCCGGTCAGATCCGAGGAGGAGGCGGAATCGAAGATCACGAGCTTGTGCCTGGACTTCGCGAGATCGATCAATGCGAGCGCGACGCCGGAATTGGTGATGTCGAAGATCGCCTCGACGCCCTTCGCGTCGTACCATTCGCGCGCAATGTTGAGGCCGACGTCGACCTTGTTCTGGTGATCGGCGACCAGCAGCTCGATCTTCCTGCCGAGCACCGAGCCGCCGAAATCCTCGATCGCCATTTTCATGACCTGCACCGAACCCGGGCCGGCGAGGTCGGCGTAGGGGCCGGATTGGTCGTTCATGATGCCGATGACGAAGGGCGCATCGGCGGGGCGCGCGGGCGCCGCGGTCAGGAGGGCGGCGAGGAGGAGGCATAGGAGGGCGCAGATGCGCATGACGGAACTCTTCGTGTCGGAGGCGATCGCGAACCATCTTGCATAGGGAACGCGGCCTTGCCCACTGCAAAAATGCGTTCCGCTCGCGGAACCCCCCGGGCGCGCGGATACGGCGATGCCCCATGAGGTCGTCATTGCGAGCGGCAGCGAAGCAAGCCAGACTGCGATGCCCACCAATAACTGAGTCAACGAGGCGACGAAGACATAGCGGCACGGGTTGTGCAGGCAATAGACCTGCATATTCGTCGTGCCGGTCGCATAGTGGATGTCGATCGGGTCGGTAGAAGATCCCCGCATCGCAATCGAAACGCGCGAGCTGTTGCTTCAGTCGCGCGAGGCGGCCCCAAACAGCCGGCGTCGCCATTGCGAGTCCTGGTTTGACTTGTCGACCTCTGGCATGGATGGTTTGCGGATCCGCGGTCTCGTTGCATTTTTCGACGATCATCAGGATACCGCGCTCGACGGCTCGTCTTTTCAACGACGCGCGCGCGTGTGCGTCTCCTCATCCCACCATGCGCTCACGACCGGCCCAAAGGATCGCTCTGAGCTTCTTCTTGTCGATCTTGCCGACGCCAGTCAACGGCAGACTCGTCACGAACTCGATGCGTTTCGGCGCCAGAGCGGACCCTTTTCGTTGCTTGACGAGATCGATCAATTCTTGGGCGGTCGGCGAGAGGTCTCCGCGCGCCACGACGAAGGCCGTGACGGCTTCGCCCCATTTTTCGTCCGGCACGCCCATCACCGCGACCATCGCGACGCCGGGATGGTTGGTCAGCACGTCCTCCACTTCGCGCGGATAGATATTGAAGCCGCCGCTGACGATCATGTCCTTCTTGCGATCGAGAATGAACATGTAGCCGCGCTCGTCGGCGCGCGCGATGTCGTCGGTGTGAAGCCATCCATTCCGCAATGCGGAGGCGGTCTGCTCCGGGCGCTTCCAGTATTCGGCCATGACGTACGGCGAGCGCACGCAGATCTCACCGGGCTCGCCGACCGCGACTTCCTGGTCGGCGTCGTCGAGAATCTTGACCTCGCAGCCGTCGACGGGAAAACCGCAGGAAAGGCCCAGTTCCGGCGTGTTCCGATCGTGGTCCGCCTTGCGCAGAACGGCGACCGGATAGCATTCGGTCTGGCCGTAGAGCTGAGAGAACACTGGCCCGATGCGCTCGAGGCCCTCGAACAGCCGGTTAGGGGAAATCGGGGAGGCGCCGTAAAGCAGCAATTCGAGCGACGACAGATCGGTTCTACTCAGGGACGGATGGTCCAAGAGGAGGTAGATCATCGTTGGCACGAGCAGCGTGAAGTTGATTCGCTCTCGCGCTATCGCGGCGAGCACGGCGTCGGGATCGAAGCCCTTGACCAGGTGCACCGCGCCGCCGAGCATCAGGGTCGGCAGCACCTTGGTGCCAGCGACGTGGCTGATCGGCGCGACTGCGAGAAATCGGGGGCTGTCGGGAATCTCGAAACCCGACAACACCGCGCCGGCGAAACC
>JBAQGU010000608.1:0-3962 GCA_049287975.1 Roseiarcus sp. | reverse complement strand
TGCCAGGACGAGCCCGCCGTCAGAATCGATCGTTCCACCAGCGCGACGTCGCTCCAACCAAATTTGGCGAGATGATAGAGCACGGAAGCGCCGACGACGCCGCCGCCGATGACAACTGCCCGGTAGTGCGATTTCATCGTGCGCATTCCCATGGTGGCGCTATTACGCGGTCGACCATATTGCGGAACTTTTGGATTGTCTAGACACGGGTGTCTAGCGGACCCCGTGGGCGCGAGAGTCGGCGGCGATAAGGGTTGCATGGTGTGAAATAGCGAGGTGAGATTTCCCTATCGGCGGCAAATTCTATACACTCGTGTCTTGATTTGGCAAGTTGGACAGCGTCCGCGGACGCGGCGAGATGTCCACCAAGCACGTTTTCGCGGAGCGGCCGAGCGATGTCGGAACTCGTCGGACGGGACGCCTCGGCTTACCCGCAGAGGAAGGTCACGGCCGCGGACTGGTTGAAGATCGCGCTCCGAACGCTGATTGGCGAAGGGGTCGAGCAGGTCCGCATCTTGCCGCTGGCGAAAAAACTCGGCGTCTCCCGATCCAGTTTCTATTGGTACTTCAAAGATCGCGAAGATCTTCTGAACAAATTGCTGGAATATTGGAAGAACAAGAACAGCGCCTCGATCGTTTCTCGATCCTGCCGGGACTCGGCCAGCATCACCGATGCGCTGATCTACCTGTTCGAATGCTGGATCGATGAAACCATTTACGACCCGCGTCTCGATTTCGCGATTCGAGAATGGGCGCGGCGTTCGCGAAAAATCAAAGAGATCGTGGTTCGTTCGGACGACGAGCGCGTCGCGGCCATTGCGGCGATGTTTCGTCGTCACGGCTTTCCCGATCAGGACGCCTTCATCCGCGCTCGTATCGTCTACTACATGCAAATCGGCTACTATTCCGTCGATTTGCGCGAGGCGCTGCGGGCGCGGATCGCCAATCTGGCGGCGTATGTGCGCGCGTTCACCGGCGCCGAGCCGGGACAGCCGGAGTTGCAACGCTTCTCGAGGCTGACGGACGAGGTCGAACGTCGGCGCCGCTCGAGGCGCTAGCGTGTCGTGGAATGCTCGAGCGGATGGTGACACGCAAAGCCGTGATCCGAGGTTGCTTGGCGCATAGGGGGGTCGGAATGGCGGCAAAGATCGGTTGCCCGCAGGCATCGTGTGTGGAAGCGGCAACCTGACGGAATAGCCGCGGGATCGGGCGTTTCGCCAATCAGCGCAATGCGTTGGCGGGTCCGTTCGCGCGCCGGGTCGGGAAGCGGGATCGCCGACAGCAACGCCATCGTATAGGGGTGCAACGGCGTCCGGAAAAGCATTTCGCGCGGCGCCAGTTCGACGATGCGGCCGAGATACATGACGGCCACCTGCCGACACATATGCGCCACGACGCTGAGATCGTGGCTGATGAACAGCATCGTCATGCCGCGACTCGCCTGCAGGTCGCGGAGCAAATTCATGATCTGCGCACGCGTCGACACGTCCAGCGCGGACACGGGTTCGTCCGCGACGATGAAGGCCGGATCGGTGCTGATCGCGCGCGCGATCACCGCGCGCTGGCGCTGTCCCCCGGAAATTTCATGGGGATATCGCGGAAGAAACTGGCGCGAAAGGCCCGCCTGTTCAAATACCTCCTGCGCCCGCGATCGCGCGTCCGCGCGCGTCCAGCCCTGCACACGCAAATGTTCGACGACAGTATCGCCGATCGTCATACGAGGATTCAGCGCACCCGAAGGGTCTTGAAACACGATCTGCCTCTGCTGCCGCAGGCGAATCAGCCGCGAGCCCGAGGCGCCCGCGACATCCTGTCCTTCGAACGCGACCGAGCCGAGCGATGGAGTTTGCAACCCGACGAGCGTGCGGCCCAAGGTGCTCTTCCCACTGCCGCTTTCTCCCACGAGCCCGAGCGTCGTGCCGCGGCCGACCTTCATGTCTACATGGTCGACCGCGCGCACGACGCGGTTCCTGTTCGCTCGATAAAGGCGGCTCACGCCGATGGCCTCGACGAGCGTGTCGGCCATCACACGGCCTTCCAGCAGGCGACCATTCGCCCGTCGCCCGCCGCCAGGAACGGCGGCGCCGTGCGGCATTCCATCGAGGCCAGCGAGCATCGCGGCGCGAACGGACATCCGCTGCCTGCGCCCTTGTCTTGGACGCTCCCCGGAATCGTGGGGACGGGCTCGTCCCAACCGCTATCGAGTTGCGGAATCGAGGCCAGTAGACCCGCAGTGTAGGGATGAAGCGGGTGCGCGAATATTTGGTCCGTAGGCCCGGATTCGACGATCCTTCCGGCGTACATGACCGCCACGCGATCGGCCATTCCAGCGACGACGCCGAGGTCGTGCGTAATCAGGACCATTCCGGCCCTGCTCTGACTCGCGATGCCCCGCAGCAGATCCAGAATTTGCGCCTGCACCGTTACGTCGAGCGCGGTGGTGGGTTCATCCGCCAGCAGCAGGCGCGGACCGCAGGCGATCGCCATGGCGATTACCACGCGCTGGCACATGCCGCCTGAAAGCTCGTGGGGAAAGGCCCGGATTCGTCGCTCGGGAGCGGCGATTCCAACTTTGCGGAACAGCTCGACCGTCCGCGCTTTCGTTTCGGCTCTGGAAAGGGAAAGATGGGCATCCAACACCTCGGCGACCTGCTCGCCGACGCGAACCATGGGATGGAGCGCAGTCGCCGGGTCCTGAAAAATCATTCCCACCTGGCTTCCGCGCATCGCACGCATCTCGGCTTCATCGAGCCCAATGAGATCGACGCCGTCGAGCCAGGCGCGACCCGTCAACGAGGCGTCGCGCAACAGCCGCATCAGCGTTAGAGCGGTCGTCGACTTGCCGCATCCGCTTTCGCCAACCAACCCGAGCGTCTCACCTTCCTCGACGCGAAACGAAATGCCGTCCACGGCCCGGGTGTTCGCAAAGGAGACCGAAAGGTCCTGGACCTCCAGCAGAGGCGGCGCGGCGATTTCCATCAATCTCGGACCTTCGGGTCCAGCGCGTCGCGCAACCCGTCCCCGATGAAGTTGAAACAGGCCACCGCGAGTGTGATCGCGATCCCGGGAAAAATCGCCAGCCAGGGATCCACCTGAAATGCGCTCTGCGCGTTCGTGAGCATATTGCCCCAGCTCGCCTCGGGAGGCTGGATCCCATAGCCGAGAAAGCTGACGTAGCTCTCGAGGAGGATGGCGTTGGCGGTGTTCAGCGTCGCGGCCACGAAAATCGGCGCCATCGAATTGGGCAGGATCTGACGGCCGATGATACGCCATGCCGGCGCGCCCACCATTCGCGCCGCAGCGATGAAATCGGTTTGCTTCAGGGTTAGAATCTGCGCGTAGATGATTCGAGCGATCTCCATCCAGCAGGTCAATCCGATCATCAGCGCCATCGATCCCAAATTCGGTGGAACGAAGGCGGCGACGAACAGCAGCAGGAACACACTGGGGAAGCAGAGCATGATATCGGTGAATCGCATCAACGCGGCGTCGACCCAACCGCCGTGATAGGCCGCCGACGCGCCCACCGCGAAGCCGACGACCACGGTCACCAGCATGGCCGCGATACCGACGGACAGAGATATCCGGCCCGCGAACATCAGCCGCGAAAGCACATCGCGACCGAGGTCGTCGGAACCCAGCCAGTGTCCGGGACTCGCCGGCGGCGCATAACGATTGACTATGTCGATGTCATCGGGATCGAAAGGGGCCAGCCACGGGGCCAGCGCCGAGCCGACGAGAAGGATCGCGATGATGACGACGCCAAAGAACGCGAGCCGATGGCGCATGAATCGTTTGAACGGCCCCAACCTTCGAGATGCCTCGATGGCGACGTCTTCGACGAGAGCGTCAACCATGGAGCTTCACTCGCGGATCGACCAGAGCGACGAGAATGTCGGCGAGCAGGTTGCCGAGCACAACCACGACCGCGCCCACCATCAATATGGCCATCAGGATCGGAT
>JBAQGU010000607.1:0-6120 GCA_049287975.1 Roseiarcus sp. | reverse complement strand
CCCGCGGAGGCGCCCGCCGGCGTCGCCCCCACGATTCGGCTGCGGGCGCCGCAGGAGGGCGAGACCGTCGTCGACGACAAGGTGCAGGGCAAGGTGATCTTCGCCAACAAGGAGCTCGACGATTTCGTGTTGCTGCGTTCGGACGGCAACCCGACCTACATGCTCGCGGTCGTCGTCGACGACCACGACATGGGCGTCACGCATATCATCCGAGGGGTGGATCATCTCACCAACACGTCCCGGCAGATGCATCTCTACCAGGCGTTGAATTGGGCCGTGCCGGTGATGGCGCATCTTCCGCTCATCCATGGGCCGGACGGCGGCAAGCTCTCCAAGCGGCACGGCGCGCTCGGCGTCGACGCCTATCGCGCGCTCGGCTATCTCCCGGCCGCCCTGCGCAACTATCTCGCGCGGCTGGGCTGGAGCCATGGCGACCGTGAGTTCTTTTCGACGGAGGAGCTGATCGAGACGTTCGATCTGCCGGCAATCGGCCGTTCGCCCTCGCGATTCGACTTCGTCAAGCTCGAGAACATGAACGGGCATTTCATGCGCGCGACGCCCGACGTGGAGTTGCTCGAGACGTTGATCGCCGCGCTGCCCTACCTCCCCGGCGGGCCGGAAATTGGCGCCAAGCTCGACGCCGCCAAGCGCGTCCAACTCGCAGCCGCGCTGCCCGGGCTGAAGGAGCGCGCCAAGACGCTGGTGGAGCTGCTCGACGGCGCGAGCTTCCTGTTCGCCGAGCGGCCCGTGGCGATCGAGGGCAAGGCGGAAGAAGTTCTCGCGCGCAGCGGCCGGCTGTATATCAAAGCGCTGCTGCCGCGCCTCGAAACGCTCGCCGAGTGGACCGCGGCGACAACCGAAGCGGCCGTACGCGACTACGCGATCGAACAGGGCGCCAAGCTCGGCGTCATCGCTCAGCCGCTGCGCGCCGCGACGACCGGCCGCGTCACCTCGCCCGGCATTTTCGACGTGCTCGCGGTGCTTGGACGCGAGGAGAGCCTGGGACGGCTGAGGGACCAGGCGCAGCGCGAATAATCTGTCCTCGATGACGGCTCGCAAGAAAGCGAGCCCCGCCGGACGACCCCCTATCAGGCGAGCGGCGGCGCCCGCCCCGGGGCGCCGGCGACAGTCGTCATACCATCACACAACGTCGTCAATTCGCTGCCCGGGAGCGTTTTTGCCCCTTGGACGGGTCTCGTCCTGAAAAGCGCCGCGCGCTGGCATTTTTCGTTTGCCAAAGCCGCAACGAATGTGGTTCCCCATGGAAGCGTCTACCCAGTCGCCCGACTCCCAAGAATCGTCGCCGATCAGCTTCCCCGGGACCGAAACGATGTCACGAATGACCGCGGTTGCGTTGGTGGGGCGGCGGGCTATGCCGAACCATTGGGACCTGATCGCGCTGGCGGTGATTCTCGCCGTCTTCGCCGCGGTCGCGCGCGCCTTTCACGGCATTTCCGCTCCGCTACCGCAGGCCAACCTCGCCGCTGTTTCGCTCGACTATTCCGAGCTTCCGTATTACGCGCTGCGCACGACGCTGCGCATGTTCGCCGCGCTGGCGGCCTCGCTCGTCTTCACGTTTACCTACGCGACTTTGGCCGCCAAGAGCCGGCGTTGGGAAATGGTGCTGATCCCCATACTCGACATCCTTCAGTCGGTGCCTGTGCTCGGCTTTCTGTCGTTCACCGTGACATTTTTCCTCGGCCTCTTTCCCGGCAACGTGCTGGGGGCGGAATGCGCGGCGATCTTCGCCATCTTCACCAGCCAAGCCTGGAACATGGCGTTTTCGTTCTATCAATCGCTGCGAACCGTTCCTCGCGATCTCGACGAGGTCGCGCGCGGCTTCCGGCTGACCGGATGGCAGAAGTTCTGGCAGCTCGAGGCGCCGTTCGCGATTCCCGGGCTGATCTGGAACACCATGATGTCGATGTCGGGCGGCTGGTTCTTCGTCGTCGCCTCGGAAGCGATCACCGTCGGCGACACCACGATCACCTTGCCCGGGGTGGGATCATATATTGCCGAGGCGAACAACGCCGGACGTTGGGACGCGGTTTTCGCTGCGGTGTTGACGATGGCGATCGTCATCCTCGCCTATGACCAACTGCTCTTCCGACCGATCATCGCCTGGGCCGGCAAATTTCGCGTCGAGCTGTCTGCGAGCCAGCAGGTGGAAAGTTCCTGGGTGCTCGACTTTCTCGCGCGGACACACTGGGTTCGCCTGGGGTCGCGGCCGGTGTTCGAGGCGCTCCGATCGGTGGGACTATGGCGCATCGGCTTTCCCAAGATCGTCGCGCCGAACGCGCTTTCGTCGACGCCCGCGGCCTCGCGCATCCTCGATTTCGCGTGGATGGCCCTCGTCGCTGTCGTCGCTATCTGGGCGGCCTGGAGCGTAGTCGCCTTTGTCGGAACGAAGCTCTCCTGGCCTGATGTCCTTCAGGTCGCGATCCTGACGTTCTACACATTGCTGCGCGTTGTCGTCCTCATGGCGTTGGCGACGATCGTCTGGGTGCCGATCAGCGTCTGGGTCGGCCTGCGCCCCCGCTGGGCCGAAGCGGTGCAGCCCTTCGCGCAATTCCTGGCGGCTTTCCCGGTCAACCTGCTGTTCGGAGCCGCCGTCAGCCTTATCCTGACCTTCCACCTCGATCCCGACATCTGGCTCAGCTTTTTGATCGTGTTCGGCACGCAATGGTATATCGTCTTCAACACGATCGGCGGCGCGGCCGCTTTCCCCAACGACCTTCGCGAGGCGGCCGCCAATTTTCACGTTCACGGCTGGGACTGGTGGCGACAGGTCATCCTGCCCGGAATCGCGCCCTATTATCTCACCGGCGCCATCACCGCGTCGGGCGGCTCCTGGAACGCCTCGATCGTCGCCGAATATGTCAGGTGGAAGGACCAGACGGTTTCCGCGCATGGTGTCGGCGCCTATATCGCGGAAGCGACGGACAAGGGTGATTTCCCCAAGATCGTCCTCGGTGTGGCGATGATGTCGATCTTCGTCACACTGTTCAATCGGCTGTTCTGGCGGCAACTCTATGCCTATGCCGAACGGCGCCTGCGTCTCTGATTCCCCTCGAGGAGATATGCTCCCATGCTCGACCCTTCGGTCTCGACGCTTCTCGACATCAGCCATGTCAGCCAGACTTTCGCCAAGGGGTCCGGCGAAGCGGGACCGCCGGTGCTGAAGGACGTCTCACTGACGTTGCGCACCGGGGAAATCGTCGCTTTGCTAGGCCGCTCGGGCTGCGGCAAGTCAAGTCTTCTGCGCATCATTTCTGGGCTTACGCGGCCGACCGGGGGAAGCGTCAAGCTCGACGGGCAGCCTGTCGACGGGCCCGTCGAGGGCGTCGCGATGGTGTTTCAGAGCTTCGCGCTGTTTCCCTGGCTGACGGTGCTCGACAATGTCGAACTCGGCCCGCGCGCGATCGGCGTCGCGCTCGAGGAAACCCGCAAGCGCGCCCTACAGGCAATCGACACTATCGGGCTCGACGGCTTCGAATCCGCCTATCCCAAGGAGCTTTCGGGCGGTATGCGCCAGCGCGTCGGCTTCGCCCGGGCGCTCGTCGTGCAGCCGAAGATACTTCTGATGGACGAGCCGTTTTCGGCGCTCGACGTGCTCACCGCGGAGACCTTGCGCACCGATCTTTTGGACCTCTGGCACGAAGGGCGCATCCCGATCAAAGCGATCCTGATGGTCACGCACAACATCGAGGAGGCGGTGCTGATGGCCGATCGCGTGGTGGTGCTCGCTTCAAATCCGGGACGGATAGCGGCCGAGATAGCGATTACGCTGCCGCACCCGCGCGATCGGCTCGACACGGAGTTCCGACAGCTGGTCGAGAAGATCTACGCATTGATGACGCAGCGCCCGGAGCCGAAGCTCGCCGGCCGCGAGCCGGCGACGCAAGGCGCCGCGCTCGGCATGGCCCTGCCGCAGGTCTCGACCAACTCGCTGGCCGGCATGCTCGAGGAAATCGCCGCGCCGCCGTACGACGGCGTGGCCGACCTGCCGCATCTCGCGGACTCGCTGCAACTCGAGATCGACGATCTGTTTCCGCTCGGCGAGATGCTGCAGCTCTTGAAGTTCGCCGAATTCGCCGACGCCGACATAAGGATCACGCCGATCGGAAAACGCTTCGTCGATATGGACGTCGACCAGCGCAAGAAGTTGTTTGGCGAGCAATTGCTCGCCAACATTCCGCTCGCGACCCACATCAAGCGCGTGCTCGACGAGCGCCCGAGCCATCGAGCGCCGGCGACCCGCTTTCGCGAGGAGCTCGAGGACTATATGTCGGAGGACTACGCCGAACGCACGCTGCGGGCGATCATCTTTCTGGGTCGATACGGCGAGCTGTTCGCCTATGACGAGAACGCACAGGCGTTCTCCTACGAAAATCCGCAATAGCGCTGCGCCCTGCGAGCTTGCTTACCAGGGTCTTCGCCTTAAGTATCGACTTGTGGGGCGAACGACGATGCGTTAGCGTTGTTGCAACGCACAACGCGCTTGCTCATGGAGTTCGGCGATGTCCCCTGCTTCCGCAACCCTGAAATACGGCGACCACGGCATCGAGCTGCCCGTGAAGGACGGCACACTCGGCCCCTCGGTGATCGATATCAGCAAGCTCTACGCTCAGACCGGATTGTTCACTTTCGATCCCGGCTTCACCTCCACTGCGAGCACCGAATCGACGATCACCTACATCGACGGCGACGAAGGCGTGCTGCTCTATCGCGGCTACCCGATCGACCAGCTCGCCGAGCACGGCGACTTTCTCGAGACCTGCTATCTCCTGCTCTACGGCGAACTGCCGACCACCGCCCAAAAGGCCGATTTCGATTACCGCGTGACGCGCCACACGATGGTGCACGAGCAGATGGCGCGGTTCTACCAGGGGTTCCGACGGGACGCGCACCCGATGTCGGTCATGGTCGCCTGCGTCGGCGCGATGGCGGCGTTCTATCACGACTCCACCGACATCAACGACCCGTGGCAGCGCGAGATCGCATCGATCCGGATGATCGCCAAGCTGCCCACTCTGGCCGCGATGGCTTACAAGTATTCGATCGGCCAGCCGTTCATCTACCCCAAGAACGATGTCGACTACGCCGGCAATTTCCTGCGGATGTGCTTCGCGGTGCCGTGCGAGGAATACAAGGTCAATCCGGTTCTGGCGCGCGCGCTCGATCGAATTTTCATCCTGCACGCCGACCACGAGCAGAACGCATCGACGTCCACCGTCCGCCTCGCAGGATCGTCGGGCGCCAATCCATTCGCGTGCATCGCCGCCGGAATCGCGTGCCTCTGGGGTCCCGCGCACGGCGGCGCCAACGAGGCGGCGTTGAAGATGCTGGGCGAGATCGGCTCGGTTGGCAACATTCCCAAGTTCATCGCCAAGGCCAAGGACAAGAACGATCCGTTCCGACTGATGGGCTTCGGCCATCGCGTCTACAAGAATTACGATCCGCGCGCCAAAATCATGCAGCGCACCGCGCACGACGTTCTGAGCGAGCTGGGCATCAAGGACGATCCGTTGCTCGACGTCGCTGTGGAACTCGAACGGATCGCGCTGCATGACGATTATTTCATCGAGAAGAAACTCTATCCCAACATCGACTTCTATTCTGGAATCACGCTGAAGGCGATGGGCTTCCCGATGTCGATGTTCACGGTCCTGTTCGCGGTCGCGCGTACGGTCGGCTGGATCGCGCAATGGAAAGAAATGATCGTCGATCCCGCGCAGAAGATCGGCCGTCCGCGCCAGCTCTACACCGGCGAGCCGAGGCGGGAATACAAGCCGATGGGCAATCGCTGAAATTCAGGACTGCGTTCGGGCCGCGATCGTCTCGAGGACCGCGGCGGCAGCGTGCGCGCTCGGAGCTTTTCCATCGTCGAACCGCATCACTTGGTCGAGCCTAGCCAGGGCAGCTAGCTGTGTTCGCCGCTCCGGCCCGTCGCCCATCAGCGGCGCCAGCGCGCCGGCCAGCGCCGCGGGCGTGCAATCGCGCTGCAGCAATTCCGGGATCGCGCGCTCGCCGAGAATCAGGTTGGGCAACAGGATCGTCGAGACGCTGACTTTGACGAAGTATTTGAACCAAAAAGCGTCCCGGCGCGCGAGTTTGTAG
>JBAQGU010000606.1:0-6521 GCA_049287975.1 Roseiarcus sp. | reverse complement strand
AAGGAACAACACTGAGGTTACGGCGCCTTCGCCTGATCGCGACGCTCTAGACAGCCGCGCAAGAACAATCGGACGCAAGTGCGGGCTCGCTCTGCTATCTCAGCTGGGGTCAAGAGCGCGCCGCGCCCGAACATGACCGCGCGTTGCGGCTCCATGACCATCATGCCGCGCAGCATACCGGCGGCGGCGTGGGGGTCGTCGAGCTCGAGCGCTCCTAGAGCGCGGTGCTTTGCGAGGAACTTCGCCATCGCGGCATGGGTGACCTGGATCGCGTCAGCATAGAAGCTCGCGGCCAGTTCCGGGAAGCGGTCGACTTCGGCGACGGCGAGCTTCTGCATCGCTATCGTATCGCTCGACAGCGTCAAAATGCCGTACTCGGTCAGCAGCCGCTCCAGCGCGATCGCGACGTCGTGCGAACCCAACGAGTCGTCGTCTATCGCCAGCATGAATCGGTCGATGCGATCGGTGACGGAGGCCCTGAAGAGGTCTGCCTTGGTGGGTATCAAGCGATAAAGCGTCTTCTTCGAGACTCCCGCGCTCTTGGCGATATCGTCGACGCACGCGCCGACAAAGCCGCGCTCGAGGAACTCGCGCTGCGCGGCGTCCGCGATGAGGTGGCGCGTCTCGTCATCCGATCTGACAGGAGGGCGCCCACGCGCTCGCTTCGTTGCGGCTTCGACCTGCATGGAATTTTTTTCTCCTGGCCCATTGACACTTGCCATGTAAGGGCTATTTTGGAGAACGTCAAGTTTCCTAATTCGGCCCCCAACAGGAGGTAGGGCAATGACCCATCATCGCGGTTCCTTGGAGATCGATCGGCCGATCTCGGAAAGCGAAGCGATCCACTTCGGCGTTCCGCGCCAATCCCTCGAAACGCCGGCTGCGGGGACGGCGGGCTCGCCGACTGCTGAAATCGCGCCGCGGCAGGATCCTGCGCCACACGCCGCGCCTGCAACGAGCGAGGCCGTTCAGGCGAACCCACCGGTTCCGGCGCGCAGCCGCCTGCGCAGGCTGCTCATCGGCGGCGCCGGCCTCGCGGCGCTCGCGCTCGGCGCCTATTACGGCTGGAACTATTGGACGGTCGGACGTTTCCAGGTGTCGACCGACGACGCCTATGTTCAGGCCGACACGATCACGATCGCTCCCAAGGTCTCGGGTTACTCGAGCGCAGTGTTGGTGGGCGACAACGAGCCGGTCAAGGCCGGCCAGGTCCTCGCCCGCATCGACGACCGCGACTACAAAGTCGCGCTCGAACAGGCCGACGCCGACGTCGCGGCCGCGCGGGCGGCGATCGCCAGCAAAGAGGCTGCGATCGAAACGCAAGGTTCAGTGATCGATGCGGCCAAGGCCACGATCCTGGTCGATCAGGCCAACGAAACTTTCGCCGGGCAGGAGAACAAGCGCTACGTCGACCTTGCCTCGACCGGCTACGGGTCGGTGCAGAACGCACAGCAGGCGACGTCCCGGATCGCTGCGGCGCGCGCCAGCGTTCAGCGCGACACTGCGGCGCTCGCCTCGGCGATGAAGCAGGTAGCGTTGCAGAAGGCGGAACTGGCGCAGGCGCAGGCGGCGCTCGCGCACGACGAGGCGGTGCGTAGCCAGGCCGGACTCAACCTCGGCTATACCGCCATCGTCGCCCCGGCCGACGGCGTCGTCGGCAACCGCACGCTCCGCGTCGGCCAATTTGTTCAGGCCGGCACGCAGCTGATGTCGGTGGTGCCGAGCGCCGAAGCCTATGTCGTCGCCAACTTCAAGGAAACCCAGCTCACCGACGTCCGCCGCGGGCAGCCGGTCGCTATCGAAGTCGATATGTTCCCCGGCCGCGTCTATCACGGCCATGTCGACAGCCTCGCGCCGGCCAGCGGCCAGACTTTCGCACTGCTGCCGCCGGACAACGCCACCGGCAATTTCACCAAGGTCGTGCAGCGGATTCCTGTGAAGATCCTCCTCGACGCCAATGGCGCCGACGCGGGAGACCTCAGGCCTGGAATGTCTGTGATCCCGAGCATCGACACCAAGGCGCCCGAGGGTCGCGTCCGGACCGCCGACGAACGTTGAGATTCAGCGACAGGTCTTGGAGGGCCCAGCCATGGCCACTGCAATTGCCGCATCAGGCGCCGCTCCGGCGCGCGCCAGCACGAGAGTCTGGATCGCCGTTCTCGCATGCATGATCGGCGCCTTCATGGCGATCCTCAACATTCAGATCACCAACGCCTCGCTGCTAGATATCGAGGGCGGCATCGGAACGGGCGTCGACAACGGCGCCTGGATCTCGACCGCCTACCTCATCGGCGAGATCGTCGTCATCCCGCTGACCGACTATCTCAGCCGTGTGTTCTCGTTTCGGCGCTATCTGCTCGTCAACGCGGTGCTGTTTCCGCTGTTCTCGATCGGCTGCGCCTTCACTCACGACCTCGGTTCGATGATTGTCATGCGCGGCCTCCAGGGGTTCGCCGGCGGCATTTTGATTCCGATGGCCTTCACTATCGTGCTGACGAAATTGCCCAAGCCGCAGCAGCCGATCGGCCTCGCGCTGTTCTCCCTCGCGGTGACCTTCGCCCCTGCGATAGGGCCGACAATCGGCGGCTATCTGACCGAGAATTACGGTTGGCAGACAATCTTCTTCATCAATGCGGTTCCGAGCGCGATCATGGTCGTCGCGTTGGCGCTGACGTTGGACAAGCAGCCGATGCAACTCGGGCTGCTCAGGGAAGGCGATTGGGCCGGCATCGCGACGATGGCGATCGGGTTGTCGGCGTTTCAGACCGTGCTCGAGGAAGGCGAGAAGAACGACTGGTTCGCCTCGCCGTTCATCGTCGAACTCGCCGTCATCGCCGCGGTGTTCCTCGGCGCCTTCATCTGGATCGAGCTCACGGTGCAGAAGCCGATCGTCGGTCTGCGCCTGCTGAAGCGCCGCAACTTCGGGATTGGGATCGTCGCCAACGTCCTGATCGGCTTCGCGCTGTTCGGCACCGTCTATATCCTGCCGCAATATCTCGGCCAGGTGCAGCGTTACAACGCCGAACAGATCGGCGCGGTGCTCGCTTGGACGGGCCTGCCGCAACTGCTGCTGATCCCGCTCGTCCCGATGCTGATGAAGCGCTTCGATGTGCGCTATATCGCCTTCGTCGGCATCGCGCTGTTCGCCGCCAGCTGTTTCATGAACACGACCCTGTCGCTCGATACGGCGGGCGATCAATTCCTGCTCCCCAACATCGTGCGCGCGATCGGCCAGGCGCTCATCATTACGCCGGTCAGCGCGATCACGACCGCCGGCATCGCTCCGAGCGAGGCGGGCGCGGCTTCAGGATTGTCGAACATGCTGCGCAACCTCGGCGGCGCGGTCGGCACCGCGACGCTCGGGACGATACTCATCAAGCGCGAGCAGTTTCATTCCAACATCATCGGCCAGTCCGTGACGCTCGCGCGCGGTGAAGTGACCCAGCGCCTCGATCAGGTGACCGCCTACTTCCAGTCCCACGGCGTCTCCGATCGCGTCGCTGCGATGCACGAGGCGGTTGTGTACCTCGGCGCCGTCGTGAAGCGGCAAGCGCTCATCATGGGGTTCAGCGACACGTTCGCGGTGATTGGCGTGCTGCTCGCCGCTGCGGCTATCGCGCTGCTGTTTGCTCGAAAAGCGCAAAACGCGGGGGGAGCGCCGGCGCATTGACCTGGCGAGAACGGGAGGGAGAGCGCGCTACAGCTCAGTATGTCGCTCGCCCGCCGGAAATGTCGAATACCGCGCCCGTGCTGAACGAGCACTCGCGGCTCGCCAGCCAGCACACCAGGGCTGCGACCTCTCCGACGTCGCCGAATCGTTCCATCGGAATTTTCGAGCGCATGTAATCGATATGCGCCTGAGACACTTGCGCGAGCATGGGCGTCTCGATCGTCGCCGGCGTGATCACGTTGACGCAGACGCCGCTCTTCGCAAGTTCCTTGCCGAGCGACTTCGTCAGACCGATCACCGCCGCCTTCGAGGCGCTATAGGCCGAGGCGGTCGGATTGCCTTCCTTGCCGGCGATCGAGGCGATGTTCACGATGCGGCCATAGCCGCGCGCTTTCATCGACCGCGCGACGAAGCGATTGCAATAAAAGAGGCCGTTGACGTTGACGTCGAACACCTTCTTCCATTCCTCGACGGGGTAGTCCACCGTCATCGCGTTGAGCCCGGCGACGCCCGCGCTGCAGACGAGCACGTCGATATGGGTCAATGCGGTCTCCGCCGCCGCCGTGGCTCGCTCGACCGCGTCCGGATCGGTGAGGTCGAGTTTGGCGGCGCTCGCCCGGCTTCCCAGTTCCCGTGACGCCGCGTCGAGTTTGGCTTGGTCCTGGTCCCAGATCACCACCGACCCGCCCTCTTCGATGATCCGTTTTGCGACCGCCAGACCGATGCCCGAGGCGCCCCCCGTGATCACCGCCCCCAGATCCTCGAACCGCCGCATTCCCGTCATGTTCACTCCCTTTCGAATATTCGGCTATCGTGTAGCACCGGTTCGACGATCCTTCGAGTGCGCTGCTGTGGACGCGATTGCCGACCGCGTGGGTTCGGCGTGGTCGAAAGTCGGCGAATGAGGCCCACGACGACGGCCGCGCTCGGCGAGCGCGGCTACAGCCTTACGATTTGGGCGAAAGCTCAACCTTCGTCTCCACCGCGCCCTCCCCTCCCGTTATGGTCGCCCGCACCTCCGCGGGGAACGCCGCGTCGGCTGGGGCCTCGTGCAGGACGAGTGCGAAACAGTCGCGACCGGCCTCGGCCTCTTGCGATTTCGCAGTGAGCCACCATCCCGCGGGCGGTTCGACAAAGAGATCGCGCCGCACGCCCGATTCGACCGGCAGGCAGAGCCGCCAGTTTCGCTCCCGCATCGCCGTCAAGTCGATCCCGAGCGCGGCCGCGTCCTCGCGCTTGGGTATCAGCCTGCGCGCCGCGTCGATCTCGGCGGCGTAAGGCGTGGCGACTCCCTTGGGGAGATTCAATTCGAGCGCCGCCCGCGCCGGCAGGCAGATTTTCTCGCACACCGCGTAATTCGCGTCGAGCGCGAGCGTCACCGGTCTCGAGGGATCGGCGGCCTGCACGCGAATGGGAAACACGACGCCGCGCTGGTAGCCGAAGGCCTCGCTTCCGTCGGATTCGGCAATGCGCCCGGGCGCGGGAAAATCGACCTCGGCGCTCGCGACATTCGTGGAGCGCGAAAAATCGAACGTTGGGGGAACCCCGGCATCACCGGGATCGCGCCAATAGGTGATGCTGCCCGGCGACAGCTCGATCTGAAAGCCCGCCTGTCCGCTCCCATCGGCGATCAAGCGCGCTTCCGACTTCAGCGACGGCGCCCAATTCGACGCGAAGGGATCCGCCATAGCGGGGCCGCTCAGCGCGAGAAGCGCGAGCGCGAGAAGGGACATTCTTTCGTTCATCTTCGATCCTTATCGCCTCCGCGCCCGCCCCGCCAGCCTTCTGTGGCGCCGCCGCCCGCTTCGCAACCCCTGAGTATTTTCCGATAGAGCATTTTCTTTGACTCGGGCGAAGACGCGGTTAGCATAGGGTCATGCGCCGCCCCGCAGGACCAACGCCTTCGGACAGCTATGAAGGCCACTTTCTGATCGCGATGCCCAGCTTGCGCGACGGGCCGTTCGCGCGCTCGGTCGTGTACATGTGCGCGCACCGCGCGGACGGCGCGATGGGAATCGTGATCAACCAGCGCGCCCAGCATGTCCAATTCGCCGAACTGCTCGTGCAACTCGACATTGTACGGCAGGCGGACGCCATCAGACTGCCGCCGAGCGCGGAAGCCGTGCGCGTGGTGCGCGGGGGACCCGTCGATACCGGGCGCGGTTTCGTGCTGCACAGCAGCGATTATCGCTCGGGCGAATCTACCGTCAAGATCGCAGAGGGCGTCTGTCTGACGGCGACGCTCGACATTCTCAAAGCGATCGCGCAGGGCGCGGGTCCGCGCCGCGCCGTGCTCGCACTCGGCTGTGCGGGCTGGGCGTCGGGGCAGTTGGAGAGCGAGATTCTCGCCAATGCCTGGCTCGTCGGCCCGGTGGACGCCAGCCTGATTTTCGATTCGGATTTTTCCGCCAAATACGACCGTGCCCTGGCTCTGCTCGGCGCGAGCGCCGCCTCGCTGTCATCCGAGGCCGGCCACGCCTGAGGGGGTGGACACGCGCCCCGGAGTCACTTGGTGAACTTTCGCGCGCAGGCCGGCGAAGACCCCCGGATCCGCGCCGGTGACGAACACCTGGCCGCCGATCCGCTCCAAGGCGTCGAACAATGCGGCGCGGCGGCGCGGATCAAAATGCGCGGCGACCTCGTCGAGCAACGCGAGCGGCGCGAGGCCGGACATGTCGGCCACGAGGCGCGCGTGCGCGAGAACGAGGCCGACCAGCAGCGCCTTCTGTTCGCCCGTCGAGGACTGCCCGGCGGGCGCGCCTTTGGGGCCGTGAAACGTTTCGAGGTCGGCGACATGAGGGCCGATCAGCGCGCGTCCCGCCGCCGCGTCGCGGCCGCGGTTGTCGCGCAG
>JBAQGU010000605.1:0-5411 GCA_049287975.1 Roseiarcus sp. | reverse complement strand
GAACGGCTGCTCACGATCCCGTGGAACGGGTGCTCAGCATCCGTGGAATACGCACCTATTCCCCCTGCGACGCGGCGGGCATCGTCCTCGACTTGCGCACAAGCGGCGGCGCTCGCCGATGAAATATAACTCTTGCCGCCGTTCGGTACGACCGCAAAGGTGGGTTAGCGGACTCTGACCAACGGCTGATCAGAAAATTGTTCCCAGCACCTTCCACACATCTTCGACGATCGGGATGTCTGCCTGCAAATCCTTCATACTAGCGAATTGTACGAACTCTCCTTCCCCGCTCTGGCCGACGTTCTCAAGATAGAAAACTGAGGAACTCCCCGGCATGCGTTTACCCAGCCGCTTGAGATAGGCGAAATAATCTGACGAGTCGGCATCTGCCCGCGTCACCGCAGCAACAATGCGTCCCCCCAATTGGGAGAGGTCCGGCGCTCGTCCCAGCAATACATGGCCTTTGTCTACTGCGACGGGGAAGGCGCTATCGCCGACCACAACCGCCGCCGCGATCACCTGGGTGAGGGTGGCCGATTGGGTCGCGGGAACAGCCTCGTCTTGAGACTTGGCAGTCACCGTCTCGTCGAACAGAACGCCCACGATTTTATGCAAAGTCACGTTGCTTCGTTGAACAAAGTACGTCGGGGGCACCTTTGGGCTGGTCGACGGCATTGTCTCTAAGGCGATGCGCGACAAATCAGACTTATCAATGCCGACCCGACGTGCGTAGGTTTTTCGGGGGGACCGAATGACCGCAAAGTCGCCATTGCGAACTTCGGCGGACAGCGAGGCGATTAGCGTCTGGCCGGGAAATGCGACCATCCCCAAGGTTGGTGCGCGGAGCGTAAACAGCGCAACGTTGCCTAGCGACGCCCACTCAAATTTCTCCGTCGCATCCACTATACTCGCGAATGCTGCCCCGCTTTCGCGTGCGGCGAGCCGTCCGATTACCGAAATCGGCCCAGCCGGAAACGGAAAGACATTCGGTTCGTCCGATGGCCCGATGACCTCCGCTACGGCCTCTTCCGGCGGCAAGCGCCCCATGAATCTGGCGTATGCCAGCCAGCAGGCGTCGATTGCGGCGAAGACACCCTCGTAGCCCTCGCGCACGATATCGGCCTCGACCGGCGTGATCTGGTCGGCCTTTCCGTGATGGGCCTTATTGATCGCGTCACGAAACAACGCACCGATTTCAGGGTCGGCAGCTCGATCAGCGCGCGAAACGGCTCCTCGTTGAATGGCCGTTCGCCCCGGTTGCGCGCGTTGGTGATCTTGCCAAGGAGCTCGTTCAGGGCCGGATCTTTCAGGACAGCTGGATCGGAGGCGAGCAGATCCCAGAGCTTGATCTCGATGCGGACCCGAACTGGATGAACGAACGCCCGCGCAAGGGCGACGTCGTTCGGATCTGTCCTCTGCCATTCCTCGCAGCGCAATCGCACCTCATCGGCGACCGGAGCAAGGCTAACAGTGCACTTGGAAGTCGAGATGGACGAAAACTCCCACACTTCCGTGCGCTTGCTGCTGGCGTGAGGATTGTGGGCGGAGACGAACGCCTGGATCGCGGGGATGAAACCGAAGTCGTTGCTCACAATCATCGGAGTCATTTCCGCTTCGATCATATGCGGGACCGTAGCAGCTAGATTCGCAACATTGCTTGGATCGAGCAGCTCCTGCGGATCGTCCATGACGATCGTCGAGATTCCCCCGGACCTCACCCAAACTTGCTGCCACAGTGCAAGCACGAACGCCCACAGGTAAGCGCGCAGGGCCGATGCATTCATCACATGATGTGCTTCTACGCGATGTTTGCCATGTGCCGCCAAAAAAGCGAACCCATCGGCCTTTACCGGGTCCAGTCCGGCATAAGTCGGCGCTTGCAGAAATTGCGCCTTGTAAATCCGCCGAGCCCAGGCGGTCGCTTTGTCCTCCAAATCCGAAATCAACCCCGCGCCCTGGTCGTGAACAAGGGCCGAGAAACGCTTGAACGGCTCAACTGCCACTGCCGCGCGATTTAGTCTTTCTATGCGTTCGCAGGCGATTTTCCATTGCTCGCAGGTCTGCTTGAACTGACCTAGCTGGTGGCGGACGCCGGCGAATACCGTCGCTGCCTCGAGATACGCACTGAGAACGCTGATTTGCCCCGCAACAGAGCGTTGATTGGCCGGCAGGTCCGTCTCCGGTCCCTCCGAACGCAACACCGCTTTGACGGCGGACTTCGCGAAATCCGCGTTCGTCGCGCGGTATCTCGCAAGGCTGATCGCACGCCGCACCCTTCTTATTGCGTTTCGCAAGCCTTCGTTGTCGGGAATCTCCGGCGGTATCGTCGCACTCGGCAGCGGCGGGCGCAAAGGTGCATTCGTCCAAGCACGGCGGCATCGCTCAGCGATGCCCAAGGCCATTTTGCGAAGAGCGACGGGGAACTCCGGCTGCTCGAAGACTTCTTTCGACAGTGCTGCCTTGTAGACGGTCTCAAGGTCATCGGGCACGTCATCGGACACGAAAGTTTGTAAGCCCCGCGGCAGTTGTCCACGGAGCGCACGCATTGCATCCCGCTCCCATTCGGCAGCGGTTTTGAGGACGGCTGCTTTCGAGTTGCGGGCTTGCTCCAGGGCGTCGACAACGAACTGATCGAGCACCGCGTCCCTCGGGATGGCATCCGGTTGCATCAAATCGCGATCACAGACGGGGCACGCTGAGAAGGGAGCCCCCGGGTGGACGGCTTCATGCCATTTGGCGACGAGCCCGTAGAGACGCAACCGATCCGCCCGGTCGGCGTCCGATAGTCGACCAACGAGGCCCTTCGCCTCCGCTTCCACGGTTTCGAGCACTTTGGTAGCGGCATCGAAGTCTGATTCCTGAAGATGTGCGAGCTTCGCCGCGAGTTGCATCGACGGCAGCCCCTTTAGCGCGGCGCTACTGAAGCAGTTTTGAGCGGCGTTTCGGGCCTCCCTGAACCGCTTGACCTCCGCGCCCGATATCAGAGGCTGTAAGGCACCCAGAATCAGCTTGATTTCCTCGGCCGCTTTGTCTTCGACTGCTTTAAGACGCTTTTGCGCTTCCTCGATACCGGCCGACCATCCGATGGGGTCGCTGTCATTGGGGAGAATGACGCAATCGAACTTCGGTAGATCCTGACTTCCCTTGAGAAGGTCGTCGAGGGTTTGCTTTTGCTCTCCTGCCGAGCTTTCGCGGGCTGCTTTCTCTTGTTTCGCGATTTTCGGGTATTTGTCGGTCAGCCGATCGTGCAGGCGGTCACTGCGCACGCCAAAATGCGCCAGCGGTCGCAGGCCAGTTAGCGTCGATACAGCCTGTGACAACGTGGTTTTGTCATCGACGCGGGTCGCGGCGGCGATGCCGGGCATCAGGGTTCCAACCTGAAGCGCTAAATCCGAAAGGCCCAAGTTCTCCAGACCGATCACGCTAGTTTTGAACGCCTTCTTCCCGTCGCGCTGGAGGTGGCGCTCCACGACAACGTCGCCACCATCGATTAGCGAGCGGAAAGTGAGCCGAACCCACGCGTCGACCTTCGGCACACCGTCTACTGCGACGAGTTCCTGTTCCGTGGGTATCGGCACGATGACCGGAATGTCGAACCCGTGCTTTTCTGGTTTCGCGTCGGCATCGGCACTCGCTACTTGTACCGAAACACATTCATGCAGTGGCGCCGGCAGACTCTGCGAGCGGTGGCCATACCCTGTCAGGCACCAACAAATGGCGCTGACCAGTGAGGTTTTGCCTGCCCCGTTGAAACCCCGAAAGAGCGTCACCGGTGCATAAATCTCAAGTTCGAAGGGCTTAGGGTCCGAACCTCCCTCGGCGCAATGGCGATGCAGGCCCCGAAAGCGGTGCGCCTCGACTTTGATGAGTTGCCATCTTTGCGTGGCTCCAATCGACTTGACCGGCGCGGCCGTAGTCTTCGGGATGCTGTCCAATGCAGCGAGGACACGGTCTACCTCTCCGACTAGAATGTCCGTATCTTTGTCAGGATTCCAATAGGCGCGACGATCCTTATTGTAGAATGCAAGGATGGCGCGGCTGTCCTCAAGCGGCAGATAAAACGTGTCGCCGCCGGCGGTCCGCAAAATCTCACCTGCAATTAGACACGATATCAGCTCATCGAGAGATAGATCTGCGATCTTGTGCGTCATTCGCGTTACCCTGCGGGAAGGCGCTGGCTAAAAATGTTGAGGCATGTCGAATCGGAATAGCTGAGTGCGACGAACATGTCCGCAATGGGGCCGTCTAGACGGTTCGCTACGCCCCGAGCCTGCCGACCCGGCGCAAAAGGGGCGAAGGCCGGGGCACCGTTTCCTTTCCAGAATAGCTGCATTTTTGTTTCTGAAAAATCAGATTCATGGTATCCTGCTTCATCGACCTCTCAGAACGGGAACCCGTCATGGCCACGCAACCCAACAAGTGCCAGCTCCGACAGGCGAGCGCGGAGCGCGCTCGCCTTCGCGCTACGCGGCGGACCGCGGCTGGCTGCGAATTAATCATGCCCGTGATGGCGAAATTGCGGATCATCTCGCGCCAATCGAGATGGAGCGACGATCTGGAGCGATGGACCGTCCGATTCGAGCCACGCGCGAAGCCGATCGCCGTTGAGGCTTCGCGTCCGCAATCTCCGGAGCCGGGCGAACTGCCGGCGGCGAAGACGAGGGGAAACTTTTCCGTGCTGCAACCTGTTGAAAAGTCCAGAAATGCGATTGGAATCTCGCGACGCCCGGCACCCCGCGCGATGGGTGCCGGGATAGCCCACCGCGCGGGCTCGCGAATGCCGCGATCGAAGCCGGAGGGAAAATTTTCCGGCCTGCAAACCCTTGAATAGTCTCGAAACCGGAAAGTGTTTGGGCGAGGCTTCGCCCGCGCTCTGGCGGCGCCAGGTGCGAATCGCCTGGAGGCGCGGCGGGTGCGGCTTTACTCCGTGGCAAGTGTCCGTCGCTTCCGGGGCGTCGAACACGTCATCGGGGGGGGCCGGCGAAACAGGGGGAACAGGCAATGCGCGGATTATCTGATAGGATCGCGATCGTCGTCGGCGGGGGGACGACGATCGGCCAATCGGTCGCGGAAACGCTGGTCGGCTACGGCGCCGATGTCGTGATCGCCGACAGCCGACGGCGCCGCGGCCCGCTCGCATCGGCCCAACGGCGGCTTGGCGTCGAAACGCCTCATCCCGGCCTGCAAAACCAATAAGTTCTCTCACCAACTTCGCCTCATGGAGTTTGCCCCGGTGCAGATGAGAAGGCGAAACTCGCGTCTTCGTTCGTTTACCTCCCCAACCGCAAGCTCGCCCATCCCTCGAGATCGATCCGCGCCCTGAGATAAAACCCCTGCGCGAGCCAGGCCGCGAGCACGCCGGGAACGTCGGCGTAGAGCAAGCCGGAGACGATCGCCTCGCCGTCCAGCGC